>JAEOTC010000067.1 GCA_016840035.1 Candidatus Hodarchaeota archaeon
ATGCCTGGATTTTGGATCCTCTGATGGATGAAAGAGAACGAGGTCTCACAATTAACATATCTTTCCAAGAATTTAAGACCAAGAAATTCATCTATAACTTAATCGATGCTCCAGGCCACAGTGATTTTATAAAAAACATGATTACCGGTGCTTCTCAAGCGGACGCCGCTATCTTAGTTGTGTCTGCAAGAAAAGGAGAATTTGAAGATGGGACCAAAGTTGCTGGAACCGCTTCTGGAAAATATGCTAATGTTATCGGAATGACAACAGAGCATATGCTACTCCTAACGTCACTTGGAGTTACAAACATTGTTGTAGCTATCAATAAGATGGACGTTGTTGACTGGGGTAAGGAACGGTATGAACAAATTAAAACCGCAATTCATACAATATTTACTCAATTAATGGGCGCATTGCAGATCGAAAACAAAGAAGCTCGCTTAGAAGCAATTAAATACGTTCCTACCAGTGGTTTAGTAGGTGTGAATCTTCTCTCTGAAACAGATTCAGTAAAAAACCTAGAAGGGCATATTACTGCAGCAAAAGCTGGAAATGCAGATCCAGAATTTATTGAATCTTTAGAAAAAGAAATTGCTGATGTGAAAGCAGGTTTTAAAGGACTATCATGGTACGATGGACCTTCACTTGTTGAATCGCTTGATATTCTGGAATCACCAGCAGTTCGTAAAGACACTTTGGCAAAACAAGCAATTAGATTACCAATTCAGCAGACACTGAACATTAGTGGTGTAGGAACCGTATTAACTGGCAGACTTTCAACAGGAGTTCTAAAACCAAATTCAGAAATGGTGATCTCTCCAACTAAGCAAAGCATTGTTCCTGTACCCATCACTGTGAAATCAATTCAAGAATTTCACAAAGATATTCCACAGGCAACACCAGGAGATAATATCGGATTCAACATTAAAACGAAAAATGTGGGAGCAAAAGATATTATCCGCGGTGCAGTTATGAGTGATCCCTCCGATCCAGCAGAGGCTTTGAAACCAAATGTCGATGGATTCTTATCTTTAGTGCTTGTCGTTAGAGGACTAGGTAAAAAAGGTAAGAAGAAAGACGATGCATGGGGAATTCATGAGAATTACTCACCTGTAGTTCACTGTGGAACAGCCCAAGTAGCATGTCGTGTTACCGCAGTCCAAGAACAGGATAATCTCGGTCAAGGTGAGAGAGGCATGGTATGGATGACTCCTTTAACTCCATTAGTGGTTGAACCAATCACCAAAACACCAGCTCTTGGACGGTTTGCACTCCGTGATTCTGGAAAGACTGTTGCTGTGGGAGTAGTCCAAAAAGTCGAAAGAGGCAAATACGCCTCCTGATTTTTTCTTTTTTATTTTAACGTTTAATTCTTAAGCCTTTTTCAGGCAGTGGCTCTTATGGTCGTTTCTAAGCCAACGATATCTTTAATATGGATTGGTCATGTAGATCATGGCAAATCTACAACTCTTGGTCACCTTTTATCTCAGATTGGTGCAATTGATGGTCGAACAATTGAAAAATTAGAAGAAGAAGCGATTGATCATCAAATGGAGTCATGGAAGTGGGCTTATGTACTTGATACGCTACCAGAGGAGAAGCAAAGGGGAATAACATCTGATATTGCATTTTTCCCATTTAATACTGAACAGAGAAATTTCATGTTAATTGATTCACCAGGGCATCGGGATTTTGTGAAGAATATGATCCGTGGTGCATCTCAAGCTGATGCATGCATCTTAGTGATCAGTGCTGTTCCAAATGATCTGAAATCAGGATTGAAAGTGGGAGGTCATCAAGATCCTGGCGGCCAGACGAGAGAACATGCAATTTTGGCATCAGTATTAGGAATTAATCAAGTAATAATTGCAATCAATAAAATGGATCAAGTTGATTATCGACAAGATCGGTATCATGAAGCAGTTGATAAAGTAAAACAACTTTTTCATGAGATCCAATCACCTTGGACTCAGCAAATAGATCGTATACCATTTATACCTATAAGCGGTTTGATGGGAGAGAATTTATCAACCATCTCAGATAAAATGGAATGGTATGAAGGTTCTACGTTATTAGAGGCATTAAATACGTTGGAAGGAGTCTCATACGAGAAAGAAACAGAAATGCGGTTCGTAGGTTACGATATTATAGAAAGACATGGATTTGGAACTTTTCTATTAGGAAAAGTTCTTTCCCACCAGCTATCTTCAGGTGAAAAAGTAAAAGTACTCCCCCATGGAATTGAATCAGAAATTAAAGAACTCTGGGTTGAGGATGAAAAGAAAGATATTCTCTTCCCAGGAGAGCATGGTTCAGTTTTACTTAGAAACATAGATAAAGATCTTTTAGAAGAGGGTATTGTTCTTGCTCCTAGTCACACGAAATATCAAGCAGGAACAAGAATTAGGTCGAGATTATTGATACTTGAAGGTACGTTTGTACCTGGTTCCTCTATTGTATTTCATTGTGGAGCTTCGTATTCGACAGCTCAAATCGATACAATCATTAAAATCCTCAACAAAAGTCCTAAATATAAGAAATTATCTAGGGAGTTTGATGGGCGTATCACTATCGCGTTTGAGGGAGAATTAGTTGAGGTAGACTTAATTATCAATACACCTCTAGTTGTTGAAAAATTTGCAGATTATGCAGAGTTGGGAAGGATAATCTTAAGACATTCAGGAAGTACAATCGCTGTGGGCGTAGTACATGAAGTGATGTTTGAATAGAACTGAAGGTCTTTTGTCGCTTGAATTGAATCTACAAGATAGAAAAATAATACAAAAGATTTAACGTGCACTCAACGCTACACGCTCAATATCTTGTTTCCTTTTAATTGCGCTTGAATTCGGATTGTTTGAACCTGCTTGGATTAATTGTTCCGCTAGAATTTCATCCACTGCGCGGACATTATTGAATGAAGCTCTTCTAACAGCATTCGCAATTAATCGTAAAGCTACATCCACTCTTCTCTGTGGTGCGCTGTCTACAGCGGTATGGTATACAATTCCTCCGTAAGAAATACGTGTAGTCTCTTCTCGGGGAGCACAATTCACAATAGCGTCAACAATAACTTGAATTGGGTTCTGATTTGTTTTCAATTCAATAATCTGCATGGCGGCTTTCACAATATTAAGAGCTAAGATCTTTTTACCTGTATTCTTCCCTGGACTCATGAGTTTATTTGCAAGACGTTCAACAATGTGAACATATGATTTATGGAATCGTTTATGTTCATGTCGTCCAGAGCTGTGTGGGATTAGTCTCTCTTGAAGATTAATATAGCGTTTCAAGCTTATATCGGCAACTTCGACATCCTGTGAATCCCATAATCCAAATATTTTCATAGTATCTGAAGTACTCAAATCTTATTCCTTCATTTTATGTTCTTAATTCAATTTCAACAAAAATAGTCCGAGAAACATTTAGTCTAATTATTTGTCTCATCGTTCGGTCGTCAGCGTCAATATCGATTAATCGTTTGTGAATACGAAGCTCATAGTCTTCCCAAGTTGCTGTACCTTGACCACTGGGTGATTTCCTTACGGGTAAGTTCAGTTTTCTAGTTGGTAAGGGGATCGGGCCTCTCATCTTTACTCCAGATTTATCCGCTATCCTCTTCATTTCTTTGCAAATGCCGTCTAGTTGTCCAACGTCGGTACTCATTAATCGTATGCGCGCTACGGATACCAAAATATCTTTCTCCAGTATATCCATGCAATTCTTGTTGCTAGAATGTTCAGTTGGGGTGAATAATTTGGGGTTAAAAGCATTATTGGTTTTAACTCCACCTACTTAGAAGTATCCATTCACCATACGTGAAGCATCCAAGTTTAAGGAGGAAGATATATAATTCAATACTACTAATTTACAAAACTTTGAGCGCCGGGGGAGGGATTTGAACCCTCGAGTACAAGTTGTACACTGGCTATCTAACCTCTATTCCTTAGTATTGAGATCTCAAGGCCAGCGCCGTAATACAGGGCTGTAAATAGTATTAACCCGTCCGCTTGGCTATCGGGTCATTGATGAGCTATTATATCTTCATCAATACAAGAAACCCCGGCAAAACGGATGGTTATAATTATACTAACTTGTTTTGAAGTCATACATAATTACAGTGCCCCCAGCAGCAACGATGGTAAGAATAATCCCAAGGATTAAGAGAGTGATCGATGTACGAACATCATATGCAAATCGAGTAGAATACCTGATCATAAAAAGTCCACCTGCTCCAAGACCAAAGAAAAGAGCAGCAATAAGAGACTCTATCAGGAATTGTTCACTTGGAGATTGAAAGACTGGTACAAGGGCTGCGGATGTTTGTCCCATGGGTAAAGGATTTTCAGCGATGTCATAAATACCACCAGCTAATATAAAGATTGTAGAGACGAGTATGACAAATATGATGTATTTGTGAGGTGCTTCGTAGGGAAGTTCGAAATTTGGTCTCTTAAAATCAATCGTTGGTTTTTTAAAACCTGGAATCCAAGGAATTGATGAATCATCTGTTTCTTCTTGAGCATTTTCTCTTTTAGACATTAATTATACCTCAGTTGTGTTTCTTACGATTTAAAATTGAATCGCTTTACCAATTGTCTTTATTGCTGTGTTGAGTTTGATATTTTTCCAAAGATTACCATGGAATCTGAATATCATCCCATTCAGGGTTGACAATGTCTGTAATTATACGTGACGGGGTCAAATGAATGGGTTTTAATTCCCTTTCTATCTACCTGAATTTAAGGACCAATGTCAAAATAAGTTATCCAGTAGCTAGGAAGTGTTGACTCTTTTCAGGAATTTCAAGAGATCCTCATTCTTCATTCGTTCGAGATCAGAAATCGATAATATTGTAAAAAAGTTAGTAGTTTTAATGGTACCCGATTTATTCCCTGATTCCTCGTCTTCAAACCATATACCTTTCTTTCCTAAAAAGTATGAGAGTTTGTTAAGAAGAATCAAACGATTTTTATCATTTTCTTCATCTTTAGATGTAACACCAGTAATTACTGAATTTCCTACACTAATTTTACTTTTCTTTAAATTATCTCCATGTTCATTAACAAACATACCATCAAAAAGTTCTTTTCTAAACCAAAGAATTTGAATCCCTTTTTCTTCAAGATAACCAGCAATCTCTTTTTGTTGTGATGATTTTGGTTTGCATTTTTCCTTAAATGCAAAATCTAAGTCTTTTTCAGTCTTCTTGAATATTTCAACAGGTTGATCCAGATCAACTCCCATTATCTCAATGAGGCGAGAGTAACTATCTAGTTTTGGTTTGCTTTCCCCCCTCTCATATTTATGCAGGGATTGGCGTGAAATCCCGAGTTTTTCAGCTAATTGACTAATATCTAGTCCTAATTGTTTTCTACGTTCAGTAAGACGTGAAGTCGATAAATTAACAAAAATACCTCCTCTACGGGTTATTTGTGTAATTTTCGGTTCGGTTTTCGATCTTTCATCCTGAAGAAATGATTTTAATGTCTGTAAGGACATTGCTGGGACATCATGACGAGTATACAAAGTAGAAGGCTCAATATGCTTTCCTGTAGCAAATTTAGCAATCAATAGTGGATTACCTTGAATTAGTTTGGCAATTAATCGAAGATCTTGGGATGTATGAGCCTTAAATAAATCTAATTCAGCTAAGACGCGGATAATCATTTTCTTTGTTTCATGCGGTTTATAGTGTTCACTTTTCTTAGCAATGAAGTCAAATGATGAGGAATTAATCTTATTATCAGATAGAATGTACCCTGCATTACGAAATTCCCTCTTTGCACCATTTAATAACTCGTTTTTGTGCGGGTTTACTTTAACTGACATTTATATTCCTTTAAACAGTTTAATTATGGTAATTGTTATGGACCGACCGAGATTTGAACTCGGGGGATACAGTCGCTTTATAGCGATCTCTGCCTTGCGAAGGCAGCGTGATACCAGCTTCACCATCGGCCCATTGTGTTTTTTCTTTCTTTAAAAGGTTGATTTATCTCAAGGGTTTTTGACTTTTCAATCCAAAAGACAATTTCAGTTTGCATCTCATTAATTTTTCTGGAATAGCTCAAAACTCCCATTTTGGTAATTATCAGGAGGTTATCAACATGATTTTGAATCATCAAGTCGAATGAGGATAAGTTGATGTTAATATCTAAAAGTTCAACTTTAGATTTGAATTTAATCAAAAAAGAGAGAAACTTTGACTCCATGAATAATAAGAGTCAAAATTGGTTGTATTAATGCTCAAGGATGTATTAAGCTACTTCTTAACCGAATAATGAAGATAAACCGAGGTCGTCTCCTTCTTCTTCCTCTTCTTCTTCCGGTTCAGGTGTACTTACGGCATCTGCCTTCCCAGTATCTGCTGTAACTGCAGTTCCTGGCGCAGCTGCAGAAACAAAGCTTGCTCCTTTAATTGCTTCATCAATATCCACTGATTCAAGTGTAGATACCAAAGCTTTTATCTTTGCTTCGTCTGGTTTTTCGCCAGCCGCTTTTAAAATGGCCGTTATTCCTTTCTCAGAAACATCTTTTCCTGATGAATGTAATACTAGTGCAGCGTGTAAATATTGCAACAATTGTCACTTCCAAATGAGTTCTATTGATATTACTATTATTTTGAGTCTTAGCAGTTCATAGTAGCTCATAAGTTGTTTCACTGATTGGAAAGAACTTTTTCTATCTACTAGAGCTGATTTTCTTCTGTTTTTTGCTTTTTCCTTATGACGTTTATCTGTTTACTGTAAAACCTCCTATCTCTAAAAGCATTTTACAACTGATTTATCCAAATTAGAGTGGAAGGCATCTAATAATACCCGAAATTACTGAATTTCGTGTGTAATTCCGCATTTCTTTCTTGACAGAGATTTTTCTGTCTAAAAGTAAATCAGATAATTTTTAACTACAGGTGTCCTTCACAAGTAAGGAAGAACGCAGTTCACCAAGTCTTAATTCAAGAAATATGTAAATAGCTAATTCTCTTTATTCCTTTGAAGACAAGTATAGATAAAATGTTTCTAGGATTTCTTATGGCAAGCAAAAATATGCACTAATTCAATAAAGAAAAAGTGGGAACGGCCAGATTTGAACTGGCGATTTTCGTTCACCTTGCGACATGCAAGAGTGACACCGAGTTTCCTCATTGTTCCAGAACTTCATCATGAGTTTCAGTCAACCCAGTGGAGTTCACAGGGGTTCTGGAGCCCGGCGCGATACTTGTCCGGTCTCGCTAGAAACTAGCGAGTCCACTA
>JAEOTC010000068.1 GCA_016840035.1 Candidatus Hodarchaeota archaeon
ATAAATTTAGTAGATATACCATTCTTCTCTATTTTTTCAATTTTTTACCCATATAGGATCCCATCTGAGTAAATCCTTGTTTTCGATAATAATCACGGACACCAAGAGCTGAAGTTACAAGTATTCTTTGATAACCTCTTTCAAGAGCAATCTCTTCTGCTTTTCTGATCAATTTTACCCCTAAACCACGATGTTGCCATTCAGAATCTTGAGGAATTTGCCCTAATCCCACTAATTGGCCATAGACATGAAGTTCCCTAATTATTACCGCATCTTGATCTTTGATCTCTGGTCTGAAAGCTGCTTCAGAAGGTTCTCGAAGTCTTAGAAAACCAAATAAGGTCTTCTTATCCGTCGTGTTATATGATATGAAATGTTCGACTCCATCGGATGATGGATATTCATATACATCCAAAGTTTTTTGCTTTTCTACCCATGTCTGGTTTTTTCGAAGTATTTGGTGACCAACTTCTCGACATCGAATACAAGAGCATTCTTCTCCTCTTTCTTTTAGCAGTTTTTCGGCTAACTCTCTGAGATTTCCGTATCGTACTCCATCTGTGATGAGATATGCAGGAATATCACGTTGCACACGTTGTATGCGAACGAATTCAGGTGTCACTGCTTTGACTTTCGAAATTACATCTACAACACTATCAGAATCATACGGAATGTATTCTTTCTTTTCCCAAAGGTCAAATAATTTTGTATTCTGAAGAACTAACGTGGGGTATATCTTTATAGCATCAGGGATATATCGAGGATCTGTGTACAATGTTCCAAACATCTTTATGTCTTCTTCGGGTGTTTGGAACAGATTTGGCATCATATGTAGAGTTACCTTCAATCCTCCATCTCGAGCAAAACGAATTGCTTTCTCAACATCTTCAATTGTATGATGACGTTGTACAAACTCTAGAACCTTCTTTGATAAGGTTTGTACACCAATCTCAACCCAAGTGCCCCCTAACTCTAGAATTCTATTTATATGAGTTTTTCTTGAATAATCAGGACGAGTTTCAAATGTTATCCCAACGTTACGTCTTTGACTTATTTCTGAATTATTTTTTGCTATTTGTAGTGTTCCAGAAGTTTTGTTACTAATTCCGTCAAGGCATTCTTTAATAAAATGTTCTTGATATTGTTCTGGATTTGCTAGAAACGTACCACCCATGATAACCAAATGAACTTTATCCAGCGGATGACCTATTGCCTTCAATTGGTTTAATCTTGCAATAACCTGTCTTTTTGGCTCAAATTTATTCTCGATACCCCGCATTGCAGCTGGCTCTCTTCCAGTATAGGATTTTGGGGCTCCTGGTACATCTGGACAATAAATACACTTACCTGGACAGGGTGAAGGCTTAGTCATTAGTGCCACTACAGCGATTCCACTGATTGTCCTGACTTTTCTAACCCTCAAGAAAAGTCGTAGGGTTTCCTTATCGGACTCTGTTATCAGATCAGTTGATTCAATGTATTCTAAAAGTTCGGAATTACGAACAAAACGATTTAAACTATACTTCTTAGCAGCTTTCCTCTTCAGGCTTTCAAGTTTGGATTTCTTCATTCCAGACTCCGATAAAAGAGTATTTACAATTGTCTCTAGTGCTTTTGTTAATGGATCTGTTAATTCTTGAGTCATTAGCTAGATTTCCAAATATTTTATGGTGAGAAAGCTGCTAATGAGAGTAATATCGCTGTTACTAAAATTATTGCATGTACTAGTAATATTACTTGTACATTCCTTTTCTCTGAAATTTTAAAATAATAGGGAATAATCCAATATACTGTATACGGGCAAGGTGCAATGATATTATTGTTAGTATCAACAGATGCAATCTTTGTTGTTTGTTGAGTTTTTAAATATATAAAAAACATCATAAAATTGATAAAATGTAATCCAAATGCACCTAAAGCTATACGATCCATATTTCCTATGATCAACGCGACTATTATACCAGTTCCTAACGTTAATGTTCCAGTATCTCCTATCAATAATTTTGCTGGGTACCAATTGAAACGTAGTAATACGATGAATCCTCCTAACAAAGTAGAGGTAAACATTGCCACAACTGGATCATCGACAATGAACGAAACTAAGAGGATACCAAATAGAGAGATAACTCCATTTCCTACCTCCAACCCATTAAATCCTGCAAGCATATTAAATGAATTAAATGCAAAATTTATCGCCAATGGTATAATGACAAGACTATATAAATTCAATCCTCCAAAAGTGAGATCAATATCTCCGAACATACCTAAGTTAATACTACTATTCCCTACTTTTAACGCCATTAAAGGTAATGCCGGTAAAAACCCCAACAGTATTTTATCCCTCCATTTAATTTTAAAAACATCATCTAGGAAGCCTATTAAGCCAGCAATTACAACGCTCATTAAACCTGCCAGTAAGGGTACAAAGGATTGTTCTTCTGTCGTTCCAGTGAAAGGATAAATTTGTAATTCGGTCATATAGGCCCATCCAAAAATTAACAAGAGAATTGTGAAAATAAATGCAATTAAAGGCGCTAAACCTCCAGCTTCTGCAATTATTGGAGTATTCTTTTTATGAGCATCAACAGTAGTGATGCCTCGCTTAAGAGAAACCTCTTTTACCCATGGAACTAGAAATCTTGTTATCATTGCCGAAATTAAGAATGCAAAGATTGTAGTAGGAATAATTACTGCTGATAACATAATCTAACCCTTCTTAGTAGTATTAATGCTTCATGCTTCCGAAGAGAAGTATTGATTAAAAGATTATAACCTGTAGTTTTGAGAGAATCTTCATTCATAATTGACTTAAAAACGACCTATTGGGGCTTAAACCGTGAAATGTATCATACCTGCAGCAGGTAAAGGAACACGTCTCCAACCACATACTCAGAATAAACCTAAGGCATTATTAAAAATAGGTAATAAACCAATAATTACTCACATATTAGATAAGATTTTAGAAGCTAATATTACTGATTTCATTATTGTAGTGGGTTATGAAAAAGAAAAATTAATTGATTATCTTCTTGGATATTATTCTGATAGGTGTAACTTCACGTTTGTAGAACAAGAAGAGAGGAGGGGCCTTGGACACGCAATTTATATGGCTGGTAAGCATCTCGAGGGAGAATCAACATTGATTACCCTCGGAGACGCTTTGTATGAGAACTCATATCTCTCAATGATAACTGAGTTTCGGAAACACGAAAACTGGGATGGAGTAATAACCGTTAGAGAGGTATCCAATCCACAATCATATGGCGTTGTTGTCACTGAAGCGAACTCACAAATCATTACGCAATTGGTTGAGAAACCGAAAACCCCAGTATCTAATAAAGCAATTACAGGAGTATATTTGATACGAAACACAAAAATTCTCCAAAAATATTTATCCGATATTGTTGATACTAATGCTACTGGGGCTGGAGGAGAAATACAGTTAACTGATGCCTTACAAATGATGGTTGAGGGTAATTATACTTTAGGAATAATTGAATCTGGTGCATGGTATGATTGTGGAAACAAAGAAGCTTTATTGGAAGGAAATCACTACGTTCTATCCTTACTCCAAGAATCAGAAATCAAATGTGAAATCAAAGATAGCATAATTGTGCATCCTGTGGCTGTGGAAACTGGGTGTGTTATTAGTAAATCCATAATCGGACCAAATGTAAGTATTGCACAAGATACTACTGTTACAAAAGGGATCATCTCTTCTTCAGTTATAGGTTCAAATTCTAGTATCGTGAATGTGAATATTGAAAATTCCCTCATTGGAGATGAAGTTTCCATAAGTGGAAGAATGAATGATGTCAATCTTGGAGATGGGACTAAAATACAACTTTCATCAGGAATGGGCACGAATGACACGTAAATCAGTAAATGACTTTCAGAATTTAATGAAAGATCTCTACCTCGAGCGTGATAGACAACGGGGAATAGAAAAAACTTTATTATGGTTGCAGACTGAGCAAGGCGAACTTATCGATGCATATCTAAAGAATGATACTTCAACGATTATAGAGGAGGTCGCAGATATATTTGCATGGCTGTGTTCCGTATGTAATTTGTTTGAAATTAATCTCGAATCTGCTGTATGGGAAAAGTATCCAAACAAGTGTCCTAAATGCTTGAAGTCTCCCTGCCTTTGCCCAAAAAGATAATGGAATTCATTATTCTAATTTTTATTTTTCAAATTCTGCTTTTTTTCTATCATATTCAATACGAGTCATAACTTGTTTTGCAGGAGCACCCATAACAACTGCATCGTCATGTACGTTTTTTGTAACGATAGATCCTGCGGCAACGACTGAATTCTCACCTATGATAATTCCAGGAAGAATAACAGCTGCTATACCGATTACAGCCCCATTTTTTACATCAGTTCCAATCAAACGGCTACTCTCGGGGTAGAGATCATTTGCAAAGCGCACACCAGGACCAAGAAATACGTCATTTCCTATGTTAATTTTGGGGGGTATAAAGTTATTAGATTGAATTCGTGCATTTCTCCCTATAATAACACCACCATCAATAATTGTTCCGCTACCAATAATGCTTCCGCTTCCAATTTTAGTATTCTCTCTTATTACTACGTTGGTTCCAGTCTCAACATGGTCTCCTAGCTCTGTACTCTCATAGATTGTTGTAAAAGGTCTGATATGATTTCTATTGCCGATAATTGACCCTGAAGATTTCTCATCAAAAAAAACCTCAAGCTTATTAGAATTCTGTGTTTTTGTCATGATATCCTTGGATTTCGATCGAATTGGATAACCAATTATAACTGAGGAGTCTATTATTGATTCATTCCCAATCATAGTTGGTCCGTAAATATAACATACACTCGAAATGAATGGTGTGGAAATTTTTGCAGTCTTTGAAATAAAACTGGAATCTTTCATAAGTTACATCTCTGATATATTTATATACTCTTCTAGTCTTGTTTTAAAGGTTCAGCGATAGTAGATACTTCCTTTGCTGGGAGTGTCTCGGGAGGTAGGAAGAAATAAGTGATAAAGGTTAATATGAATATAAACAATAAGATAAGCAAAGGAAAAAGCCCATCAAATGGTATGAATGGAATTAGAGGGCCTAAAATAATAACCATGAATCCAATTATTATGGATGAGAGAAAGGCTACTAAAATTCCTCGGAGGATATTAGCTAATGAGAATTTTGTCATTTAGTTCACCGATATTTGAAATTTTCTTATATTTGGATTTTTAATGAGAAATCTAAAGATTTTACGGAATGAGTTAAAGCACCCATCGAAATCACATCTATTCCTCTAATCAAATATTGCTTGATATTATCAGGAGATATTCCCCCGCTGATTTCTATTAGTGGTTTCCTTCCTGATATTTTTTCATCTAGGATGGAAATTGCTTGTCGAATATTTTCTGGGGTGAAATTATCAAGCATTATAATATCGGGGTCTAAATCAAGAATAGTCTCAAATTCCTCAAGAGTTTCCACCTCAATATCTATTTTTTTACTGAATGAAGACATTTTTTGATACTTTCTTAAAATTTCATCAATTGATTTCCCATCAAATAATGCTAAATGATTTTCTTTAATTAAAACTTCATCAGAAAGACTCCATCGATGTGGATCTCCCCCACCTACTTTTACGGCATATTTTTCGAAATATCTAAATCCAGGGGTTGTCTTACGAGTTGAAGCAATCCTTATCGGTAATTTTGAGTCCGAAATCAAGTTTGCAATGATCTTGGTCTGTGTTGTAATACCTGATAACCGCATAATTATATTAAGTACGGTTCGTTCGACCATCAGTATCGTTTTACTACTTCCCTTGACACTAAGTACAATTTCATCTTTACATATTGGATCTCCGTCATTTTTGTACGTTTTTACTTTTAATCCAACAGCTTCCAATAGAATACGTGAGAATTCTATACCACAAACATAACCTTGGTCTTTCACCTTTAGATTTGCGTGAACTAATTTTTCAGGGATAATTTCTGCAGTAATATCCCCAAATTCAAGATCCTCTTCGAGATACTGTAGTAATTTTTTTTCTACAAGCTTAAAAGGTAAAGATGCCATTATTTTCACCAATATTGTACAAACAGGTTTAATAAATATAGTAATAGGTTATATGAGATACATTTTTTGAAAGATCACTTTTAATTAGAATAACTCCAAAAAGAGCATTTAACAAAAGTGTTATGAATTTTTTATGTCTCCTCACAGCGACCTAGCCCATTTCTTACTGGTATAAAAGTTTTTTAATTCTCTCACATAAGAATTGTTGAAGAAATATCAATTAGAATAAGCGCAAATATGTCCATAGACATTGATTAAAGCCATATTAAAGGAAATAAAGTCGAATAATTAAATTATCACAGATTTTCTATGAAATTATGGGAGATTACATATTAAAAAGGTCGTTGAGTTATTTTGAAAGTTTCTTGCTTAGTTTCTGGTGGGAAGGATTCTGTATTTGCCCTATGGTGTGCCCTCCATCAGTATGAAGTCATTTCTATAATAAATATTGAGACCGATGACTCTGATAGCTTGCTTTTTCATATACCAAATACTCAGTATGTATCCTTAATTGCAGAAATATTGAATATTCCTCTTCTCAATGCGAAAACTCGAAGCTCAGATGTGAATGAGGAGATATCAGTACTAGTTCAAACATTCAAAGAGTCCGGAGCAGAAGCTATCATTACTGGTGGAATAAGATCAGAATTTCAAAGATATAAATTCAATATTGCTGCTCAAAAAGCCAATATAAAATGTTTCAATCCTCTATGGAGGCTTGATCCAAGTACTCTAATGAGCGAATTACTAACGAGTCATTTCTATGTTATTCTCGTATCTGTATCAGCAATGGGATTCGGAAAAGATCTTCTAGGAGCGAAACTTACATTAAAGAAATTAAATGAATTAACAAAATCAGGAAAAGTTTCAGAATTAGCGATAACTGGAGAAGGGGGAGAATATGAGTCTTTTGTATTAGATGCACCTTTTTTTCATTCAAAGATTGCAGTCAAAGAAGCACAGATCCATTGGGATGAATATCGAGAGGAAGGTAGATACGAGATTTTAAAAGCCGTGTTAGAACCAAAAAGACCTGTTTGATAACTATATTGGCTGATAAGTTACTGAGAGAGTTTCAATTGCTAGGAGTTTACTGGTTTCGTTATCTAACAATGAAACAAATATTAAATACGGCTCACCCGGTACTGTTAACTCAGAGGAGTTCACTTGGAAGACTTGATCGAAGAAATTGGACGTCTCATATTTTCCTAAGACGAAAATGTACTGACTAGTATTAACATCGTTCACTAAGAAATATAAACCACTCGAGGAGGCGGTTGAAAATTCTAATCTTAAATCTAAAGCCAAGCTTCCATTATTAATAACAGAAAAGTTCATGATCAATCCTGATTGACTGAAAGTTGTTATTGGTGTCCGCGAAACAAGAGAAACAGGGCCATATGTGTCACCGACTTTGAAAATATCAGAACGAATAGTTTTTCCAGATCTTGAGTTAACTTTCCCTTGGGGATAAATTGTCACCTCAATATAGATTGTGTCATTTTCGGGTGTTAATTCACTCTGATCAACGGTGTTATCACACGATAGCTCAATGGTTTCAGAACCTAAACCTGGTAAAATAATACTTGATTGATCCATTGACCACCCTGAAATTAAAGTACGATCGATACTAAATAATGAAAATGACTCTTCCGTAATTTCAATGTTGGTTCTTTCTGTATTCTGAAGAGTGATATCAAATTTATCGATTTTGATATCGTTATCTGTTGTTTCAAAAGAAGAAAAGCCCAGGACTTCTATACCCAAAGGATCAGGAGTGTTAATTGTACCAAACATCACTATGGCGACTCCTAATCCTGCAACTACTACAAGGCCAATTAAAAGAACAGTGGCAATTACAGGACTAATACCTCTTTTTTTTCTTCTAGATTTAAACAATTTCTTCATTTTCCAATTCTCACTGCTCTTTTTTTTGTTTCTTAAATGAAAACTTAATTGATTATAGTATTACTCGATTGAAATCTGTTCACATGAAACTCGTTCTTATTGTGGATTTGGCCTAAGTCTTCTCTTTTGTATCTTTCCGAACAAGTGATAAAACTTGAAGCGTAAAGGAAATTCCCAATTATCTCTGATATGAATTTTTCGTCATTAAATGTTGAATAAGATTAAAGTTAATCCTCTTTTCACTTTAATGGTAAAATAAATAAACCGGAACATCAACAGAGGTACCAGCAAAATGCTTTTCTGCTAAGCCGGACGGTAATCAGCTTCATCGCAACGGGAAGGCCTCTGCTGACCGATACATTAGCAGTCTCTACTGAAAAGATCCTTTAGTCTTGTTTTACCACCTAGAAAACCCTATTCCACAAGTTTCTGATATCAACAACAAGAATAAAGCAATTTCCTCCATTTCCTGGTTTGATTCTGAAGCAACAAACGCAACACCTTCTCCATGATATAATGGTTGCATTATCATGGATATAATTGCATCTAGTGCTTTTCCAAGGGTCCACAAAGCTTCTGTTTCTACCTGTTCACGGATTTCTTTCTCATAGATGAAGGTTTTAAATTTTGAAGGAATTTTTTCTCTTACAAAATCACGGTTAGGTGGGATAATCAAAATTGAACCTTCTCTAGGAATGTTGAATCTTGACGATAACGTCTTAATATTCAGTTCTACTTGTGTGAGATATTCTACAATACTTAACCATAGTGTACCTCTTACTGCAACCTTATCATGCTCTATGGGAGCTTCTAAAGAGACTGAACTATGATTAATCTCAACTTTTCCTTTTACTTTGGTAGCAATGTCCTTGAGTGACTCAGCTATGCCTTCAAGTCTTGGACCATAAGTAGAAATTTGACATACTACTTGGTCGAGCTTATGGAATAGACTTACCGTAATATTCGACTCGCTGGAGGGAATTACTTCTGCTGGTGTTAGATCAAGTGCCATTGGAGATGTATCTAAAACTACAGGGATATCAGCAAAGTTATATTGAAGGCCACTTTCTCTGGTTTTTTGTAATTGAGCAGTAATTTTGGAGCTTATTTCACTTACGGGGATTGAGGGCTTGATAACGGGTTTTTCTACAATCGTTTTTGTTGGAATTGCATCTGGCTCTGCAGATAGTTGGATATCGGGTCTAATTGTTGTTTTTTCAACTGGTGGTGCACTCAATGCCGAAGTTGGTGTTTGCAATTCCTCCTTTTCTACCACTAATTCTTGTAACTCTGGTATATCTGCTGTCTCAATTTCTCTTGCCGGGGGACTGAGTTCTCGCATTTTATACATTACTGGAGCGGACATTGTCACTACAATATCTTTTCCGGGTTGTATCACAGTCGATAACAAGACGTTGTTTCTGATATAGTTATCCTCACTAGGAGGAAACATTGCCATAGATTGGGCAATCTCTCGTGCATCATTATTGTCAATAAACTTTCTCATTTTCGCAGTATTGGAATTCTCCCCAAAAATTCTACTAAGAACATCATAAACATGTTCTCCAGCATTTGCAGAAAAATACTGTTTGAGAGGTGACTCTAAACCGAAAATCAATATGTTATCATTATCCTCAACCCCAGGTATAGGAGTAAATGATAGAACTCGTGAAGTTTTGGAAGCCTCAATAATGGATAAGAGGTCGCTTGTATCATTTGGATTGATAAACATCAATCTAGAAACTACACTCTCCACTCCATACCGAAGATCATGAGCAAAAGCAGTTAGTAATACTAATGCAGAGAGCATTCCATCGCCTGTTCGTGGAATAACATATATAGAATCCGCAGGAGATGTTAAAAGTTGATAAAAGGTGTCCAAATGCCTGTTCTGAGCATCTAGTACATTTCCATCAAGAAATTGTTCAATTAAATTCAATACAATTCCCATGGTAGGGACGACTTGACGGGCATTTTTTGCGATAGGGATCAAGACTAGTGCGACAAGATCGTCAGATCTTTTTACTTGAGGAAATAGGAATATCATCCGATGATTCTGAAATCTGATAAAGTGAATTCTTTCTCCTCCCATAATCTTCTGCGAAAAGAGAGTTAGAACTTGGGTAACAGTTGCACTAATTTTTGAGTGCTCAGTTAAACGCCCTTTACCTGAGCTAAAAATTACTCTATTTTGATGAACGACAAGGAGATCGGTAGAATCCATTTGTATATCCATGTTAATTCATTGGAATAATCTATGAGTTAGCTTATTAAGGTTTCATGATCTAAAATCATCGAACTTATAATCACCCTCTCGTACAAGTTTTGGATTGTTAGGGCAGGTAATATCAATGATTGTCGAGGGTGATCTTTTTGGTAATATACCTTGGTCAATCCACAAATCAACCTCCGATTTTGATAAGTTCCTGAATACCTCTGAAAAATCTACGCTTGGTTCGTGACCTGAGGTGTTTGCGGATGTACCAATAATTGGAAAATCAATTCTTTCAATAATACTAAGTAATAAATTATGTGTTGGAACCCGAAAGGCTAGAGTATTATTTCTTGATGGATTTAGATATGGAGAAAAGTTTTTCAGACCCGACTCTTTTAAAAACGCAATAAAAGTAATTGATACAGGCCACTTTTCTTTTAGCTTTGTGATTATATCATCAGATGCTTCAATGTAACGTGATACCATTTCTAAGGTCATTAAGACACTTAATGGTTTTTCTAGTGGTCTTCTTTTTATCTTAAAAATTTTTTTTACGTTTATGTTATTTTCTATTGTTGCTACAGTGCCTAATCCATAGACAGTATCGGTAGGATATACAGTAACCGCTCCTCTCCTCATAATTTCCACAGCTTTATCCATTATCTCTGGATCTGAGGCATTAAGCTTTTTCAAATGAACTCCTCTCTCATTGAACTATTCTGAGGAAGAAAAAATTGTTTTCCGGGATTTCAAATGGAGTGGTTAAAGTCATTGTTGTTGTTTCATCATGTGAATAATGATCTCTCTAACAAGGCTTTCTACTGGTTTTATCACACGATTTACACTTGTAGGTCGATATTCTTTTTTCAATCGGCCATTCTCATTAACAATTTTACTTCGATCACTACTTGATAAGAGCTGCTTTAAATCGTCACGAGCATTTAGACATGAGACCTCAATAATTCTAACTGCTGCATCTCTTAAACTTGCTACTGCACCAGATTCACTTAACAGTTTTCCTACCTCAAAAGATGATATACGTTGGTCAGCAGGAAGATCCATCTTGTTTAGCATAATGTGGTATGGTAGTGATCCATTCGCAAGTTTATCCCCAGCTAAATCATTTATCTCTTTGAGTGCGAATTTATTTTCCTCCCATCTTGATTTTTCTGAATCAACTACACAAATCAATCCGTGGGCTCCTCGTAAAACAACTTTTCGTTGTCCAGAGTGACGTTCCTGTCCTGGTACGGTGAATAAGTGATATTTCAAAATAGGGAGGCCTGCACTTGTCTTCCCAATTCCAAAAATTCCCTGATCGAAGAACAAAGTCCGACCTGTTGGGTCTTCTAACTTTAAAAACTTATACACATTCTCTGGGTCTTCAAGACTTTTTAGAACTTTTGTTATTGTTAAAGCTGTAGTTTTCCCTGCTAAAGTTGGTCCCCAAAATACTATTTTTACTACTGGGACTCCTTGATGATCTCTTTTTATTGTTTCAAAGGAAGGTTGAGCCTGCATGATAAACACCATGTAACTAGTGGAGATGAAGGTTTATACAAGAGATATTTCGAATTATTTTGATATTACTTGTTTCGCTAATTTTACGAAAATTTCTTCAATTTCTGAACCACCCTCTTTCGCTGAGGTTTCGTAATAAGCTAAATTTAATTCATCAGCGACTTTTCGGGCTTCTTTCTCTGATATTGCTCTGTTATCTACAAGATCCTTTTTGTTTCCAGCTAATGCAATGGGAACTTCTGTTTGAATGTATTTCTTAAATTCATTCAACCAATTAGGTATGGCAGTAAATGATTTCTCATCATTAAGAGCAAACATAATTAAGCATGCGGAAGCACCACGATAATAGCTCGGTCTTAGTTTCCCAAAAAACTCTTGTCCTGCAGTGTCTACAAGTATCAGTTTAACCTGTATATCATCGAGAGGGATTTTCTTTGTAGTAATATCAACTCCTAATGTGGGTAAATAGTTGGTATCAAATTTATTTTCTGCAAAACGTCGGATGAGGGAGGTTTTCCCAACATTTCCAGACCCAATTGCACAAATCTTGAGTAAGTATTCATTATTACCGTTTGTCATGTATTAAAAGCCTCTGGTATTACCGTTATAAGCCCATTTTTGAAAGATCTTGTAATGACTGTCGCATATCATCGATAAATTCATCACGTTCAGAACGTGTTTTTTCCCTCAACATGTCAATGAAGAGAACCTGCCCATCTTCGATAAAGAGGCGTACCTCATAATGTGCAGCAGGGAATATTCCTGCAGGTAAATCATCCATTGGTTCGAGTTTAACAACATCCTTTGAAAATAGATGTAAGTGCTCCTTAATAGCTGAAAAAACAGTATTCCCAATAATAACTATTTCTCTCTCTAGGTGAGAAGGTACCTCCATATCTTTTAATTTTTCAGTGACCACACTTAGAGGGGTCGAGGATGTAGCATCAACTTGACGTGTAACAACAACCTCCGTTTCCTTAACAACCCTTGGTTTTGAAGAGGGCGCGGATGTGGGAGTACTAATTGGTTTGGGTGTAGGAGTCGTGGATTGTGTAGCTGTCATTGCGGGTGCTGGAGACGGTTGACGACTTGGCGTGGGTTTTGACGTTGAAATTGGTGCTTTAGAAGGAGCTGGGGCTGGACGAGGTTTTGGTGTCGTCGCAGGAGCTGGTCGTGGAGTGGAAACTGCAGCTTGGGCAGGAGCGGTACTTGGTCGTGAAACCACCTCAGTTGTTGGTTGGTCTCTACCTGGAGAACTCGGTTCTTGGGGTACTTCTCCAAAAATAGCAAGAAATTCTTTACCCTCTATACCAGGATCGAGACTATCAATCCTGTAAACCATTCCATATTGTTCTTGACGCATCTGTTGTGCAGCTTTTGCTGAAATGAATTTTCTTCTAACGGGTGCCTCTTCTCCCTTCCATATGAAAATTTTTCTTACTCCTTCATCCACAATGATATACACTGCATTATTCTGTAGTCCTCCGAGGGATGACACATCACACGGAGTTAAAGTCCCATCGTCGTTTACTGTAAACTTCTTTACAAGGTTAGAGTTGCTCACAAGTTATCAACACACAGTTCTAAGTGCAAAATCATGAGTGTTTGATGATTTTCACGGTTATTCTATATCTAGAACCTATCAATACTACTTTTTAAAATCCACTCAATATATTGACTCAATAAAGCTTTGAAAATTCATTCATAAATTTCTTTCTTTTTATCCTTCAACGTTTTCTAGATATATTTTTCGTTTAGTCTGGGTTTGGAACTTACTTGTATGAAAATGAAGATAGACAATTGGATTGAAAGGGGATTAAGTTCATTAAGCGCTGATGAAATATTTGACGGCATGCAATTACTAGAAGGAGCAATGCAACGAGTATTTAGAAGTAACAAACCTAAAATAGCATTAAGAATAATTAAAGGTACGAATGAAATATTAATCGGAAAAGGATTAAATGAGATATTTTGTAAATTCATACTAGATATCATTCCACTTTTCAGGAAGAAATTAGGTGATATGGATTGGTTTATGTTAATTCCTGATATCTTATCAATATTGAGAAAACAGAGTATGTCAATGTGCACATCAAACTTTCTTAACAGATTAATTCTAGAGTCAAAACCCGTACAAGAAGATTTTCTGGAATCTTTTGTGTCAAGCATTGCCCAAAAACAGTATACAAAGGAAGTAGTTGTAGATTTAAATTATTATCATGCAGGAGTATTAGTTTTTAAAAAGGACTATGTAAAATGTTTTACTGTTTTAAAGGCATGGTACAAATTAACACCGTCTAGTCCACAGGTGTTAACTTATCTAACATTAGCAGAATTAAATGCATATGAAGTAGAGGGATGTGGTAAGTACTTGAGTGAGGCTAAATCTCTTCCAGATAAATCATCATACATTGAACTTTCTTCTCATATTTTCAAATCAGTTGACCTAGGAAATTATGATCTATATTTATCAATGATAGAAGAATTCACCGACCTGGTGAATGTGAAAAAAGACGCACTGCTTAAAGGATTGTGCGATGGCATTGCTGATTTTCTGAAACCAAAGAATAGTGCGGGTCTTTTTTCATTATTTGGAGGATAAAATTGCTTCTCTTATTTTTTCTACTGCTTCCTTTCCTGTTTCAGCTTTAATAACTTGATTTCGAATAGGAGGATGATTCAAAGAGCCTCGTTCACTAATTTCTTTACTCCAACCTTCTATAGAGGCAATGCATACAATCGGTTTATTATAGAGAGCAGCATAGGATAATTCTGATAATGTACCAACTCCCCCTCCACATGCAATAACACCATCACTTGATAGTGAAACAATCGGATTCCGTCCCCAATGTAAGTATGTAGAGATTTTTACAGTTAAATAGGGAGAAACTTCGGCACTATCAGCTCCCTCAGGGAGAATACCTATTGAAATCCCATTAGCATCATGAACTCCCCTTACAGCTGCTTCCATCACTCCTCCTCTTCCACCACAAATTAGAATGGAATCAGATCTGGCTACTCCCTTGCCTATTTCATAAGCAATATTAAATTGTTTCTCTGATCGAATTTTTGAGTCTCCGATTATGCCTATCTGTAACCTTCTTTTACTCATAATAACCACTATTTCATGTATAGTTCTTTTTTCCCTCTATAGATGGTTTTATTTTCTTTTTAGAATTCAAAAAATTTAATTCTAAGGAATTTGGAATGAGTTTTTCTAGAAAGATAGCTAATGATCCTACTTCAGAGTGTGGTTGGTTGGTAATTGCAATATTCCAATCTGCATAATGAAATACTTTCGCAGGCACTTTTTTCCCCCCTACAATTATCATTAAGTGGTCTAGCCTCTCGTCTGAGTTTTGTATTGAGTTGAATCTCTGATCCAACTGAAATTTAGTTATATTTTCTCCGTACATTGTTAGATGAATTATTAATCCATGTTTCTGCTTCCATTCCTCAACAAAATCGATCCACTCATCATAAGGGATAAATACAATTGAGAATGAACCACCCCATTCTGAGACAACTTTCGATACAGATCGAATAATATTTTCATCGGTTTCCCCAGCAATTGTTATTCCTTTCGCCCCTAAAGCCCTGGCAACCAAAGCAAGGTGAGATGTAATTCTTTTATCACGATTTTTACGATGACCAATTCGAAATACTGTTACCAAGTAGTACTCACTTTTTTACAGATTCATTTCTTCAGGTGGTTCCGAATCGTATGAGCAAGAGTATTGAATGATTCGTCTACATTTTCACCTGTTTTAGCGGAAGTTTCTAAATATGGAACCTCAAAATTCAAATCGTATTTCCCCTTAAGCTCCTCAATATAAGCTTGAGCTTCATCTGGGGTAATAGGATCATCTACTTCATCACGAAGGTCTACTTTGTTTCCTAGGAGAGTAATTGGCATCACTCCTCTTCCCGAGTTCCGATAAAGCTCTTCTATCCATGAGGTTAAATTTGTAAAAGAGTCTCGTCTAGTAATATCAAAAACTAAAAGTCCTCCATGCGATCCCTTATAATAGAGCTCTCGAACACTGTTGAAACGCGGTTGTCCTGCTAAATCCCAAATTTGGAACTTAACATTCTTTTTCCCTTCCTCTGTAGAAATTTGGGTTTTTTTAACCGCGAAATCCGCGCCAATCGTCATCACATAACCACTCGAGAATTGTTTCCCAAGATAACGTTCACGTAGCGCTGTTTTTCCGACTGCACCATCGCCTAATAGACATATTTTCATCAATAACAACGTTTAGGCCCCTATCTTTGAAACAATAGATTATTCCTGAAAAGTCATTGGTTACGAGATAAAGAACTAGGTGTATTTAGGCTATAAATACCCATTTTTTTAAAGAATTCGTTATCCAATATGAGTTGATTTCATTTTGGAAGCGCATAAAACTGAATTATATTCTCTCACTTCACTTATGATTGTTGTTTTGTAGATTATTTGATAAAATAAGAATAGAGTTAAACACATTTAAATGTAGAAATTCTATTTCATTGCAAAATAGGTCGTTTTAACCTAAATCAAAAGTAAATTGACAGAATAATCAGTCAATTGGTAATTATATAATTTCGCTAATAGAATTAAGGTGGAATGCTTGGTAGAGCATTAAAATCTCAATTGAGAGATTTTTAAAACATATTTACCATTACTGAGGGAGTTTAGGTAAATTCCAATCAAGATTGGAAAAATCTCCCTTAAAGAACTGGACAAAACTTGAAGTTATGGAACTTTGTACTTGTTGAATACAAAATTAAAAAAAGACTGAGAATATTTCATATTTACTTCAACTCAAAGGATCATGGCCTTAAATTTCTCACAAAGAGTGACGATCTTTCTCGAATGAAATAATATTATCTCCAATTTAGAAAGATTAGGATTAATGGTTCTTATAAAATAGAGAGATTGTAATAGATAGGTAATAATAATGGTTGGCCTGAAAATTTCATCCCCTGAACTAAAAGATGTTATCGACATTCTCGGATTATCCGACGATGAGCAAGGTGTTATATATATTAACCTACTGTCGTTAGGAATGGCAACTCTAGGCCAGCTGAGTCTAGTTTCTGGAATTGATTTCATACAGACACAGGAAGCATTAAACGTACTGATTGGAAGTAATTTAGTTAAGCGTATACCAGGAAAAGTAGGACGCTATATTGCACTTCAACCCTTCTTAAAGGCATTTTTTCTCGCATACGACCCCATTACTCTTTACAATGTGAGGAAAGAATCAAAGGAAGGATTCACGAAAGGACAAGAAGATCTTTTTCAGAAATTTCAAAATACACAGGAAAGATATCGTGAACAAACATCGAGTTTAGTTCAACAATTCAGTGAGAATTTAAATCCAATTACCGAGGGATTCTCCTCAATTTCCACAGAACATAGAAATCTTGTATCATCAATTCATGAAACTCTAGATTCAGACACTCAAATGATTAGAGAAGAAATTCAAGCTATTATCAGACATGCGTTAGATTTGTACAATCAACTCAATGAAGAGAACCTTAATGAGATTGAAAAATTTCCTACGATTTTTAACGACAACCTTCCACTAATAAAGAACCAATTGCTGAACGTTCAGAAAAAGATATCTTTTAGATTCGAAAAATTACGAATAGGACAGATTGAGAAAGTTGATGAGGCAAATAAATCATTCGGGGAAAAAATAATTCTCCATATGAATGAAAATCAACGTATTTTAGAAAATTTCAATAAAATTCTAGCTAAAAACCGTGAAAATATAGAGGAGATTACATTTGAGACAAAAAATGAGCTAGAATCAATAAAAAACGATGCAGCTACTACACAACCTAAATTTAGCGAAATTCAACGTACATATCTTGAGATCGAGGACAATCTGAAATCTCTCTTTTCTGCTATTCCTCTGAAGTTGAATAATATCGAAAATGTCATTACTGACCTAACATCAGAAATTAAAAATCGAAAAATGTTTAGAGGAAAAGAAGAGTTCATAGAACAGCTTAAGATAATCCAAGATGAAAAAATGGAAATTTCTCAGCTCATATCGACTTCAAATGTCAAATCTGACCTATTAAATAAGCTTAATCAAGATTTGACTGAAATTGAAAACAAACTAGTTCATGCAGCAGATATAGGGGTAGCTTCGGCAATTAATGTTTTTGAAGAAAGAAGAAAATTACTTAGGGATCAATTAAATGATATAGAAAAAGATTTCAATTTAAATATTGGCAAAGAGGTAAATGATTCCTTTTTAACAATAAAACAAGGAATCAGTGATCAAATAATGACCCTTAAGCGAGATTCAGATGACCTGTTTAGGACATTGTTGCAGGATTTAGCAGAAGAGTCAGAAGGTGTTGCACGCTTATTTTCCGAGGATATTTTAAATTCCATAAATGAGTTCAAACAGAAAGTAAAATTAACATTGGAAGGAAAGAAGTCAAGAACTATTGAAGAGAGCGAACTAACAAAGAAAATCACTAGCATTGGTGAATTAAGTAATAGAGTGAAAACAGATCTTAATAATACAACCAAAGGTATAATAGATCTAGATGAATCATTAAATTCTTATTTTTCGGGATTAACCACGTTCACAAATAGTTATGCAGAAGAACAATTCAATACATCCGTCCTCAACCTAGAAGAAACAGGAAAATTGATTGATGAATTTATAAAAAGAACTGAACAACAGCTTGAAGATGAAGTGTCTGCCTTAATCTTCTCTATCAAAGAAATGAAGCAAAAATTAGATAAAATTACGATTGTAATGAGTTCTGTGGAATTAGATGAACTAGACCCGTCTTTATTGGATACTGATCTCATTATTGGAGAACCAGTCATTATCATGCTCCTTCGTGATTTAACAGTAAGAACGAAATCATCTCTTACTATCCTTATGCCTCGTCCTGAACTACAAACATTAATTACTGCATCCAAGCTACCGTTCAAAACTCGTGTGACTATTATTGGGGATTTTGTTAAAGTACCAAAAACTACTCTTAAGAAAGTATTATCTTCATCCAATATTCGCTTAAAGCAGCTTGATGGTATTGAATTTTGGGGATGTATCAGAGATGCAGAAGAATTATTGATCTGCCCTGAACCTACGAATCCAGAAAAGGAAGAATTGGTCGGAGTGATTACAACAAATGGACATCTAGTCGATCTATTTACACAAGAAATAATAACTTATACTACTAGAAGCAGAGAAATTTTACCCTCTCACTTAGAATAGTGAAATTAAGAAAAATCTCTCATTAATCATCCTTTTGCCCTTTTTAAAGCAGATACGATGAAATCATCATCCTCTGCGACTCTGTCAGTCGACAAAATGGAAATTTCTCCACTTTGAACCATAAAATCCACTCGTCCTCTAGCAAATTCGACGGTAAATGAATCCTTCTGCCTTGTGAGATAAATATCACCAAGTTCACTTAAAGCAATAACAAAATTTCCTGCTAAGCTATCAATCGGTAGATCCATCCTCACTGAGTCATTAAGCACTTTAGATACTGTAGGTTCAAGAGTGGTAGTAATTGTTTCATCTGGAGTTTCCATCTCCTTTACAACCTGAGAAATTTGTGAATGTTGTTGCTCGTTAGGATCGTGAATAAGAAAAGAGGGAATGTAATCATCTTCCATTTCGGATGGGAGTTTAGGCCGAAGTTCTTGCTTTTTGAGTTCTCTCTCTCTTGGAGAAACCTCTCCAAGTGTATATTTATGCCCCTCTTGCAGTAAAACTTCCGGAATTACATCAGTTTTATTAATTTCAACTTTAAATCCTCCTCCTATTCTTAAGCTTGAACTAGGCAAAGAAAAACCGCTTTTTGCAATGGATTGAACTCTTCGTTCAATGATCTTCTTTGTAATTAGGGAAAGCTCACTAGGTATGGAAACAGTAATTGTTTCTGTTCCCTCATCGATTTTAAGAACTGCTTCATCATCAGTAGGACGATTTTTTTTGTCTAGAAGAACAAAACCATCTGTTGTCCAGACACAGGTGACGACTATGTCCTTGGCGGTCATAATACTTCCTCCTAATCTTCGTCTTCATCCCTGAGAATTTTTAGAGCTTCACGAAGAGAAAGTGATAACATATCATCTTCTTCATCGCTCTTTTCCCCACTATCCTCTTTAGCAAGTAACATATCACTTAGTGAGGAGGAAGGTTCGGTAGGAGCTGATGTTTCAAGTCCACTGGCTTGTAATGCTTCATCCAATGCAGATAGTTTATCAGGAGTTTCAATTACTGGAACTGATGTAGGAGTTGGTTCAGGTTGAATAGGTCTTGGTGCTGGGATTGGATCGGGCATGACAGGTTGGGGTGTTGGTATTTCCGGGATGACTGGTTCTGGTTCAGGTTGTGGGATAACAGGAGTTCGTGGTTCAGGAGTTGGAGTAGAGGTCGGTGTGGATATTGGTTGAGAACCCTCGAGAAAGTCCTCTAAAGGATTAGCTGGTTCGGGTACTGGTTGAACTGGTTGGACTGGCTGGATAGGCTGAACTGGTGTGTCGCCTACAAAGTCTTCCAACGGATTAGCGACAGTTTGAATACCAATCTTTGCTTCAAGATTCCCTTTTGTCCCTGTAAGGAATGCAAGATATTTCGGGATATCATTTAATTCGACCCATTTCTTCACAGATAATTTGGCCATATCTCTAACTCCTTCCCAATATTTAGGTGGTTGTCCCTCTTGATCCACAGGAATAGAAATTCCTAGTCTTTGACCGAGAGCTGAACTAATTTTAGATTCGGCTTTAGTTTGAATCTGTGTTAAAAAATCATTCATATTATGTGTTTGTTGCGACGTATGAAGGTGACTTGCAATTTGAAGAACTAGATCTAAGGATTCTATAGCGGCCTCAATATATATTTTGTCGATCATTTTAATTCATTTTCCTTATGTAATTTGCAATTTTGGTAATTCTTTTGCTAATCCATACATAATTATTTCAAATCATTTAATATATGAAATTCCCATTTAAAAAACTAATTTTTCCCGTTGTAAATTTAAAATCGTAAATTTCCCTATATTTTACAAAAGCTTTTGTTACAGTAATCTCTTTCAGCTTTTTATGTAATAACCATCGAAATATATTCTAATGGTCATCTACATATTCCTTAGCTTCTGTAAAATCCCGTGCATCGATTCTATCAGGGAGATCATTACCCCAAGAGCACCGAAGGTCAATTTGGATATCAGTTTGCACACCATAGATAGGGATTGTGCCGAGATTTCTCATGCGTGAGATTAAAGCAATTGTTACAACATCTCCGACTTCAACATTATATTCTTCTGCCACTTCCATGGTGTAGTCAAATGCAGCTTCAAGGTTTTCCCCAGTTGAGATGATATCTTCTACAAATAGAATTGAAACATTCTCATCCATGTAATCAGCAAATTTCTCCTCAAATGCGGGATCACGATACTCCTCAAATATACTTTCATCTTCAAAATCTCGGGCTTCAGTCTGGGGTTTGAAGTATGTCCAAACAAAATCATCAATTTTGTTTTCTATTAAATCTATTAACTGATATCCCCCTCGTGAAACGAAGATGACTAACCATCTTTTCTTCTCAAATTTAGGATATAGGAGTTTCCAATCTTGTTCAGCCCAATTCGCTAAGTCAGTAAATGGTAAGATCTGAGCACCTTCATCTGGAGGATAAGGACCTGAATCGTAGATGTACAGTATCAGAGCTTTTTCCAACCCCTCCAAAATTTCTTTGTAAGCCTTTTTTGCTGCAGGGTCTTTCTTAAGAATATCTGGGATTTCAACTTCCTTTTTACTGAGGAAAAAAACCAAACCTAAGCCTCCGAATTTTCGCTTTCTCTCTTCGATTAGTGTTTTGATTGAGGAATCGTTTATATTTAATGTCCGAATTTCATTAGAAACGTTGTTTCAATCAAGTAACGAAAGATTAGTCTAATTCTTTTAAAGCTGTGCAAATCACAAATGATAATTTTCTCTTTATTGAAAAGGAATAAAAACTGGGGAGGATGGCGTCTAATTCTGATTAAAAACCTGAATAGCTAAAAAACCGTCTTCTCATGATTGTAGAAAAAAATTGTTGATCTAAAATTGGACTCGTAAACCGACTTCGTTCCCCACTTCTAGAATATTCTCCATACATATTTTTAGAACAGAAAATTTCTTTAATGAGAAATCTAGTGGATTAGTAAGTAGAAAGTCTAATTTTAAATATATTAATAGAAATGGTATTGAAAAGAAACACATACAAAATTCAGAAGCATTAATAATATGGTTTTTCTATATTTTAGCTAGCATCAAATTTAGTGACTTTTTACGAAAATTAATTCAATGATAATACAATCTACAAATTTACAAACCCAGAGTGGAGTACAAAAAAAAATGTCTTTTGTAAATGAACTTTTTGAACGTCTAAGTAAATCTAATAGTGCTAACGAAGTCCAAACAGCGCTAGCATCACTTACAAATATTCAAGATCCAATTCAAAGAACCAAAGCAGCACGGGAAACACTTCAACTTATCCAATCTTATGGAAAGGAGTTGGATGAAAAGGGGCAGTTCAAAAATGCAGCATATCAGTATTACTCGGGCTCTCAAGTTGTTAAGAACTTCTTAAATGATCCTAGTCTCGAGTATCAATGGTTAGTCGCATCTGCAAAAGCGTTAGCCAATGCCTCTCAGGAACATATCACATGGGATGATCTGATTGGTGGTGCGGCATGTATGACCATTTCATCATTATTGCGGATAATAACAGGAGATTGGGATGTAAATAGTCATCTTGATGAGTTCATCAAAGCCAATGATTTTTCGGTTAATCAGGCGGCAACGGCGTGTCTTTATATACCCTACAACTTAGTTACTGCCATAAATAAGACAAATCCCAATCCACAATTGTTACAGCAAGCATCAGATTTTACTGAACAGTACTTAATGACTTCAAAACCCGCAGCTATGTTTTCAGAGGGAATAAAGCGAGCACTTGAATTAACACGTCAGATGTTAATGGAAAATACAAAATTTCCCTCAGTTAAAGCAATGTTTGAGTATCACACAGACATTATCTTTGCAGAGAATTTCCCATTCTCTATAAAGCTCGAAAATATTGGTGAAGGAGTTGCTTTCAATATTTCTACTTCTATTAATATTCCATCAAACCTTACTATCGTATCGGGTCAAAACAGAATTTATAAAGAACAGCTTCAACCAGGGGAGCTTTCAGAGGAGCAGTTTACACTTGTATGTCCATCAGGAGAAGGAAATGAAGAAATTTCAATTGAAATTCCTGTATTTGCAGAATTTGCTGATATTCTTGGAAATAAGAATTCTCTTTCCCTTGGGACGGCAATCTTTCCAATTAGAGCAATAAAAAAAGGTGATAAATTAACCGAGAAGCTGAATCAGATCCAGACCAATCTTCAAAAATATGTCACCCCATTCGAATCTTCGGAACATCTTGAGGTGAAACCAATAATAGATAGCATGAAGTCGATCATTGAAAATCTTATTACATCAACAGAAAACAGAATTACCAATGGAGATTTTAAAAGCGCGGAAGCAGAATTGGGACAGTTAAATCAAATTCAAGTATTCTTTGACCCTCTTACTAGCTTTCTAGCTGACTATCAGAATCATAGTCTTGATACAGTGAATAATCTAAAGAAGATTCACGAACAGAGTAAGGATTTGGTGAATTCAATAAAACAAATTGAGAATCGCCTTCAAACTGGTTAAAAATTTAATATAGAAATCCTCTAACGAAACTCAGGAGTAAATGAGGAGAGATTTTTAATCCATTACCTAGTATTTTGGGATTTAGGCTGTAACGTATTAAACCCTCACCATGCAGGTCAATACTCGTTGTTTCCAAATATGTACCAATTTGAGTATCTTTAGCAATTTGGATAACATCATTCCAGATATTATCGGGCAAATAAGACATCGATCTTCGAAGATACTTCATAATGCTTAGATCTGGTTCAAAATATGACCGCCATTGATTTTGATATTCTCTACAACCCTGGAAGGCTGTTAAATCTCCTGAAAGTATCTTGCTAGCATACTTTCCAGCCAATCTTCCACAAAATCCTCCGATGTTCACTCCCCCTCCCGTTGTTGCTTTAGTTTGCCCTGCTGCATCTCCAACAACCATGAATTGGTGTGAATAAGTTTTTTTTATCGGTCCAGACGCAGGTACAAACCCACCATAGGAATTAACTAACTTTGCTTTCTTAGTTCGAATTTTCATTAATGCATGCTTTTGTAAAAATTTTTTTAAATAAGAACGAGTCTTTCCTGAGTGTATTGGACTAATAGCAACTCCAATTCGGGCCGATTCTTCATTTAACGGAATAAACCAACCAAAAAATCCTGGGGCAATATCAGTTCCAAAGTATAATTCTGAACAATCCGATTCAAAATCAACAACATTAGATAAATCAAACTGAATAGCAGGAAAAAGCCATTTGTTGTTTGTTCCTTGTAGCCCAATAGATCTTACTAATCGAGCTCTAGAGCCCTCAGCAGATATAAGAATGTCACATGAAAATGTCTTCAGTTTTTTTCCGTGCTTAATCAACAATTTCCATTTGTTTTGATGAAAAGATATTTGTTTTACCGAATGGCCCATGAAATATGTTGATCCTAGGTTTTCAGAGCACGTTGCTAAATATTTGTCGAAATTAGGACGATTTAGAACAACAAGTGAATCACGTTTTCGGTTAATTTGGAAATAGGTGTTATTTGGGGCATAGAAACGCGCCTTTTTAACCTCGTTTTCCACAAGATTCTTTCGAATAAAACTTTGTTTTAATCCTAAATCAAGTAATCCATCTAATGCGATCAATCCAGAGCAGTGAGATGGCTTTCCAATTTGATTGTGTTCTTCAAAAATAGCTATTGATGATTCTGAAGTTTCACTTGTTGCTTGTTGACCAGCTAAAGATCCTGAAGGCCCTGCTCCAATTATGGCAATCTCAAAGTTCGTCTGTTCCCTTATAACCATTTGAGGACAACCATAGAAAACAAAAAGAAAGGAGATAGGAGATAATCAGTTTGGGTTATTATCTCCTAATACTCTAAAAAAGGTTTTTGATCCTTCTTTCAATTACAAAAGGAGTTAGACGGACTCTATCTGAAGTGTAGTTAATAGATTTTCCTGATAATTCTCCAATTGAGAATAGTGGATCCATAATCATGGCTCCCGCTCCACCAGCAAGTGTAGTGTATGCAAAGTTCACTATTCTGCTATTGTAGATTGAATCGCCATAATAGAAGATACCTCTTGTCCTATCTTGATTCCATCGTGAATCATAATCACGCTCTGTGTAATACCAAACTGTCCAAGTGCCAGCAACGAGTTCTTCTGCCCCTAATTGTTCCGTCACGAATTCAACAGGCCCATAAGTATTACCTCCAATTTGCATATAGACATGAATGACTACTGAATCTGTAGGATCAAGATTATAGTTGGAGGCCAGAACCCAAGTTCCAGATTGTAAACCACTGCCATCTGCAGTTCTAAATACCTGTGCAGCATTACCGACACTGATCTGAGTCATGGTTGTATCTGCTTCTCTTACCCAGACTTGAATGTACCAATACACAGTTTGTGAACCAGACCAGCGATCCCCTCTCTCATTAAGAGTCTGGAAACCAGTTGATTGAGTAGCTCCCAGCTGTTGATCAGATCGCATAAATCTATCTTCAGTTACTGTTTGAAACGTTGTAATTGGGGTACTAAACTCTACTATCGGGTTATCAGTATCATCAGAGTATCCTGATGAAGTACCTGCTGCAAAAGTATATCCAAGGTTCACCGTAACATTCATATCATTAAGATTGAAATATCCTCCACTACTATTGGCATATGTTAACGTTAGAGTAGTTGTTTTACCAATATCAATACCAATGGTATTATCTAGGGCAGCTTGATAGCCACTGACTCCTTCAGAAGGACTTGATGTATTTATCCATCGTGGATCAATTCCTGTAATATCTGTACCATTAGCATCTATTTGGATTAATCTTGGACTTCCTATATATACACCTTTAGTATTGTCAGAGAGACTGGTAGTTATGTTAGTAATAATAGCATTAGCCTCTGTATCCCCAGTGAACAGACTATGTATGTCAAATGACAGAATATGCGAAGAGCTTCCCCAAACACTCACTGAATCAGAAACATATTGGAAAGAAGGTTCATTTGCAGCTGAAACATCAACATTTCTGACAATTGTATTAATCTGTCCAGCATCATCAATAGCTTCAACACGAATTGACACAGTTGTTAGTTGTGAAAAGTTGCCTCCACTGATAATTTCTTCCCAAACACCCGTTTCACCTATTGATGAATCACCAACTGTATGAGTCATATCATAAGGAGAACTCCAACTTGCAACACCAATTTTATAACTTAATCTAACTGTACCTGTTTCAGAAATGAATCTCTCTGTACTGAATGACGGATCATTATCATCAACAACCACTCGTACGGACACATCTTGACCGGGACCAGTGGGGGAAGATATTGTAGGATTAAAACTCACACTCGGTGCATATCGATCAAGAATAGTTATATGATAAGGAGAGCTTGCTGACCCATCATTTGTGTTGCCAGAGGGATCTGTTGCATTAATATAATAATCTATACCATCTATTGTGACATTTGTAACTGGAATCGAAAATGTCCATGTATCTTCCGATTGCGAGACAAAATTTTCAACCTGCCATTGGTCAGGGATAAGTAATCCAGTATCATTTCCTTCTCGCCAAACAAGATTTACTTGATCAACTGTATCCTCATCTTCCACTGTGACTGATAGAGAAATAACTGGGGGTTGATCGGAATTGTATTGTAATTCAGTTACTGGAGTATGCGCAGTAATATCAGGCATTGTAGTATCTAAGACACCTGCATCATTCGTACCAGAAATTGCCAGGTTATCGTCATCATCAATTGCTGCAAGATAGTAAGTGAGATTATTTTCAAGTGCATCAGAATTTACAAATCCAGCTGGTATGTTACCGTGCCATACGTCTCCTGCAGATTCCGCCATTGCAATTGAAGAATATTCTAAGCTTGAATCATTTAATTTGTAATAGATGAAAGCGGCTGAGACACTGGATACATCAGATCCCGAATCTGTAATCGTAGCTGATACTTGGAACGATTGACCCACTTCTGCAAGATCATCTCCGTTTTTAGTACTTGATCCAGCAACATCACTAATAATTGGCTCGACATAATCATTATCGATAATGAAGTTAAGATTGGTAGAATGAGTGGCAGATAAACCAGCATAGTCATAAACGGTCATACGTACTGAATACTGACCATTATCTCGTCCCTCCGCAGTATCATTAACTGTATTCCATTGCCATCTCCAAGCCGGACTCGATATTGTCTTTGTAAGGTTAAGAGTGCCAAATTCATCAAAAATTTCATATGTAACATTCTTTATTTCAGAATAATCAAATACTGATTGTGGACCGAGTTGGAAGGTCCGTCGAATCTTTCCATTCGTTCCTATTGTGGAAGGGGGAGTAATTTCGGGCCGATCTTTAGGTATATCCATTTCTTCTTCGTTGACAACCGTTTCACGTGTGGTGTCAAGAATAGTCCCATCATCGGCTGTTACCGTCATTCTGTAAAAAATTCTATCATCATAATTCTCTACTGGTATTTGAAATCTGATGGTGAATTCTTCATCAAATGTCATTGGGTCCATAACATAAGGATTACTTATGGAAACATCTTGAAGACTTACTGCATCTGTAATCTGAGTCCAAGGGCCTGCAGATGTAGCTCCATAGTAAATTGCTAATTCTGTTAATTCAATTTCTCCAGTTCCTCCGTTTTTTAGGAAAACTGATCCTTTTCCATATCCTACTCCTTCATCCAAGGTTTTTGTGTATGAATCATCATAGACGACAAAAGCATCAATTAATTCTAAATCACTCTTCGCTTCCATTAAGGGTAGTACAACAATAAAAATTGCCGCCACAGCAGCAACTGCAAGGCCAATTAATAGAATAACAGCTATAACTGGTGAGATAGCTCGTTTCTTTCGATTATAATAACCATCAATTATCAATAATGAGTCTCTCCATTAGATTAATCATAAAGTGCAAAACTATAATTTCTGCTTATTTCTTATAAGTTTCCATAAGAATAAATTTGAATTAAATAATTGATAGTTAAACGCTATAAAAGAATTTTGAAACCCATTTTTGCTGGGAGACCTCTCACGGATTAGATTTTAGTTCTAGGGCTTTTTCAATTCAAAAAGTATCACAAGTGGTGAAAAGAAAAAGCAATTTGAAATAGTTATTCCAATCTTCCTTCCCTCGTTGGTATATTTAATTAACTTCTGAGAATGATCATCTTGTCTTCAAACTTTAGCAATCTTCTTGAATTATATCGTTTAGCCGCCACTGGCAATCCGAATGAACTTACTCAAGAGTTCTGGGGAGATATTCCCTCAACATATTTAGAATTAAGGAAAAAGACGGTAATTCGTCAACAAAATTTGAAGTTTACTGAATTTCTAGATAATGTAGAGGAATTTCGTAGAATTGCCCTTGATCATAACCGTAAACTTGGAACCTTAACATCTTCTGTCAAAGAGTCCTTAGATAATCTTGGGTCAGGGATGATTGATGTAGGCCATCAACCATTAATCTTTGGCGGGTCCTCATTTCTTATGAATAAAGTCTCTCTAGCAGAATGGATTGGGAAATTTCTTGGACTCAGTACTCTCTTTTATATTGGTGATCACGATTCTATCCAGAATGAATTAACTGTTACACGTTTTCCCCAAGCAAATTCTTCCTCTGGTTTACTCATTACTCCCCTATCATGGAATGTGCCTGATAATACTCCTATGCATACTGTACCAATACCTTCGGAAAAGTGGCGAATGGATAGCAAGATAAAGATTCAAGAAAATCTGCGGTTGCTTATGAAGTATGCTAAAATATTACCTCATAATAGGATTTTAATGTTAGAACGGTTTGAATCATGGTTTGATATTATAAATGATTCTGCACTCGCTGCAGAAGATTTCTCATTTTGGAGTCAAAAAATTTGGAGTACTCTTTTAGTAGTAAGAAATAATCTACAAATCTTCTTAACCCCCTCTAGCAATGAAAGATATAGAAAATTAATCAGACCTGCATTCGAATATTTATTAACAGAGGAGAATAGAAGAAAATATATTGATACTCTAAATTTAATATATGAAAAAATCATTAAGATGAACCTTTCTCCTGGTTTACCCCTCCGAGAAAGTGATTACGTTCCTTTCTTTTTGGAATGCTTGAAATGTAAAACTAAGACAAGGGTAGAACTAAAAGTTTCCCAGGTAGGTTCGCTTGAGGGACAGTGTTCATCGTGTAATGAGAATTATTCATTTTCTTACAATTCAAATCACCCAGACCTTACTGAAATTGAAACAAATCTTACTCCGCGTTCTGATTCTCGTGCGATGGTGAATAACATCACTTTTCCAATACTTGTTCATGTAGGTGGTGGGGGAGAAACACAGTACTATTCAGCTGTAATTCCTGCCATGAGAAGACTAAATATTGAACCACCCATTCTGATCAGGTCAAATAGATTATATTATTCTACACCCTGGGGACATAAATCAGCTTCTGATTCAGATAATTTACAGCGAAGGGAGAGAATATTCGATATATTCAAATCTTATAATGAAGGAGATAACATTTCTGTAAAACAAAAGGCTTTAGAAGCAATGAGAGTTCATTTGGAAGATGAATTTCAAGAGAATAATAAGATTTTAGAAGATTCCAATCGTGAATTAAGAGAAAATCAATTTGATAAAAACTTACGAAGAAAAATACGAAATTTGGAACTTATGCTGTCTCATAATTATGGTCGTTTCACTCAAGGCAAGAATATTCAAGAAGTATCTTGGAATTGGTTAGATCTTGCAATATTAACTGGTATTCAAAATCTAAGTAACACTTTTCAACGACAAATAAGTGAAAAGTCGTATCCTGGATTTACTTGGTATGTTAACACGGGAAAATTTACTTGAACACTCTTTATCCATTAGAGATCTTATACAAAGAGGACCAATTCTTATACTTCTTTCTGTAAAAGCTTTCCTAGAATTTCCATCCCTTCTAAGATCATCTGCGATGAGACAAAAGAGAAGCTGATTCGCATCCCATTGGTTTTAATTCTATTACCGTGTAGTTTTGAGTCTCCTGCATTGACAGAATATCCCTTAATCGGGTAAAAAGCGGCTCCTGGAACATATAAAACATTATTTGGAATAGCTTTTTCCTCCATGAACTTTCTCGAATCGAATGATTCTTTTTCCATCTGAAACCAGAAGAAAAATCCTCCTGTTGGGGTAGAGCTAAATCCATTTGATGGAAAATGCGCATCCATCATTTTTTTCATTGAATCTCTTCGCTTTTTATAAATTTTCAAATTGTCTCCGAGTACATTGTCAATATGATACTTGTAGTATATCTCGAGCATTTTCTGAGTAAACGAAGGAGTACAAAGATCAAGATAACCTTTATCCTTAATAACCGGAGTCATGATCTCTTTTGGAAGGATAGAATAGCCAAGTCTAAGAACAGCAGCTTCTTTACTGCTTGTACGAAGATAGGCAACCCATTTATTTTCTGGATCATATTTTTTTATCGGAGGGGGGATTTTTCCAAATTGTATTTCTCTATATGCTGCGTCTTCAATTAGAAGGATCTCATGTTCCACAGCAAGATCAAAAAGAGCTTTTCGCCGCTTCTCTGGTAAAGTTGTACCTTTCGGATTGTCAGAATCGGAAACAACATAGATTGCTTTTGGTAACCGATTTAACTCTTTTTTACACACTTTAATTGCTTTTTCTACATGTTCAGGGATTACTCCATCCATATCAGAAGGAACGGTTAGAACACTTCCCCCAAGTTTAGTAACTGGGACAACAAATCCGAGGTAAGATGGTCTTGCCATTACAATTACATCTTTAGGACGAAGAAGAGTATCAAGGAGAGCATATAACATCTGTTGAGAACCAGTTGTAATTAGAATGTCATCAGGACCCCGAGGTATATTTATTCCATCAATTCTCTTCATTCTCTCTCCAAGAACTTCTTTCAGAGATCGTAGTCCACTTGTTGGTCCATAATTTAAAATATCAATACCAGTTGTGTCAAGATTATCTGCAATCTGACGTAATATTGCTTTGAACGCATCAATAGGTAAACTTCCAGGTTTACCACCACCGAAGTAATATTTTACATTATAGAGAAGGAGTCTACGGATTTCACTTTCAGGGACGATATCTGTCCATTCAGCTAAATTCTCATAATAAGGGGGAACCATATAGATGTACTTCCTATTTACAGATAAGAACGCTTATTATCCTATTTTTCCTAGACATGTATCTTGGTTCTCCAAGAATACAACACTTTTTTGAGATGTTTGACGTAGAATTAGATAATCTAACATGGATGGAGGATCATTATTATCTAAAATTTATAACCTTATCGAACATAGGGGTCGAGTTGAGATGGGAAATTCTCCTTTTCTGTGTAATTTCAGTGAATTACATCCTAGAAGAAGATAGAAAAACTCATTCACGTTGAAGAAGAGAAGTTTAAGCAATTCTGTTAAAATTAAATCGGGAAAGATGGTATGATTTGAAAAGACGAATCAATTTGAAGCCACACAAATTTACTTTTTCTTAAAATCGCAGAATGATAACGCTCCCCTTATATGAAAATTGATGCTTTTTTACTAATCTCTCATGGTTTAGTAGAAAAACTCGTCATTAATTTAATTCGAGTATCTATTGATGATCAAACCAGCAATAAGAATTTAAAATATATTTGAGATCGAAGTGCATTGAACTCTACTAAGTTATTTGATCAACTGAATAACAAGCAATCATGAGGAGAAATTCACTCATTGTAGGTGAGATTCTTATCCTAGATTGGATGGTTTTTGATAATAATGGAAAAAACGATAGAAAAGCTACTAAAACAAGCGATTCAACAGCAAATGGAGATTGAACCAGACATTGGTGAGCTAATTCACTATTCAATAGAAATCCCTCCTACTTTTGATTTCGGGGAACGATCCACAAATATCGCGTTCAAATTAGCTAAAATCTTAAAGAAATCTCCAATGAAAATAGCAGAGGAATTATCAAATGAAATTAACCAAAATATAGATAATAAATCGCTTATTGTAAAAACAGAATCAGTAAAAGGATATATTAATTTCTTTATCAATTTTAAACCCTTCTTTCGCCAATTATACACTCGAATTAAAAAAGAGGGAGAGAAGTATGGAGAGAACACTGATGGGAATGGAAAAAGAATTATTGTTGAACATACTTCAATTAATCCTGTTAAGCCTCTTCATATCGGTAATTTAAGAAACGCACTTCTTGGTGATTGTGTTGCTAGAATATATAAGCGTAACGGATGGGAGGTTGAAGTTCAAAATCTTATTGATGATTTTGGCCGTCAAGTAGCCACCTTAATTTGGGGAATTCTCAAAGGTCATCATCTCGAAGTTGTTCGTGAAATCGATGACAAATATGATGTTTGGTTGGGAAAAGTTTATTCTCACTGCAATAAAATTCTCGATGAAGAGGATATGTGGGATGAAGTAGACAATGTAATGATAGAAATGCGTCATAATCCTGAAATGTACAGGTTTATGAGGAACATTTGTCAAACGTGTGTAGATAGCAATTTAGAAACTGCATGGAGATTTGGAGTTACATATAATTATTTAGTTTGGGAGTCCGATATTTCACGTTCTGGAATATGGGAGGAAACACTTCCATTATTAGAAAAAAGCCCATTTTTTCATTGGGAAAAGGAAGGACCAGATGCAGGTTGTTTTGTTGCCAATCTTGGAGTTTTAGATGAATTCAAAGACAAAAAAAATCCCAGCAAAGTATTCGTTCGCTCAAATGGAATCCCTACATACGTGGCCCATGATGTTGCTCTCCAATTATGGAAATTTGGGTTAGCAAAGGCTAATCTTACAAGTAGGAGTCTGATGAAACAAAGAAATGAGGCTGAAGAGTTAAGAGATTTATGGACTAGTACAGATTATGTTGTTTCAGGGGAGAAGGATAAGAAATTTGGAAAAACTGACCGAGTGTGTAACGTAATAGGGGTGGAACAGAATTTTCTGCAAGAAATTGTACGTTACTCGCTGAAACTCCTCTCATTAGAAAATGAGTTTGAAAATTCATATCATCTGTCGTATAAACATGTATCTGCTCCTCATGCACGATTTTCAGGGAGAACTGGAAATTGGCTTCAAGAAAGAGCATGGGCTGATGCTGTATTTGAAGATACATATGCTGTAGCCTTCAAAGCTATTACCAAAAAAAGGCCAGATTTAGATGAGAATCCAATTAAGAGAGAAAAGATTGTAAATAGTATTACATCCGCAGCAATACGATATTGGTTAATTAAATTCTCGAAGGAAACTGAGATAAAATTTCGTATTGAAGATGCTACATCTCTTGAAGGGGACACAGGCCCCTTTTTGATGTATTCAACCGTCCGAGCTTCAAAGATTATGTCAAAACTTCCAAAAATCAAGTCTTCTTCATATCATGGTACTTTTAAGATTACCAAAAATGAAAAGAATCTCATCTTACAGCTATACCGTTGTCCAGAGATAGTTCGAAGCTCTGCAGAGTCATTTCAACCGTTAATAATAGCAAAATATGCCTATGATCTTGCTTCATCTTTCAATCGATTTTATGAAACTTCTCGAGTTATTAATGCAGAATCTACGAGCTTGAAACATTTTCGTGGCTCCCTAGTTCAAATTTTTCTCATCACCATGCAAAATTTACTCCATATCTTAGGAATACCAATTGTAGATGAAATGTGATCTTATTAAAAGGAGAAAAGACAATGATAGAAATAAGAAAATCCTCCATTATTCTATATGGTGCAACTCTTCTCGTTTTACTTATCATAGTGGTTTTCATTAACCCAACGAATCTTATCAATAGTTTTTTCCAAATAGGATTCTGGGGCGCTGTTCTATTAAGTCTTCTTTATGCTTTTGACTTAATTGTGCGTACATATAGATGGAAATTGCTTTTAATAGCACAAGGAGTTCATTTACCTCTGTCTTCATTAATTATGCCCGTTTGTTCAGCATTGGCAATTAATCTTTTTACAATTGCTCGTGCAGGGGAAACTGTTAGAATTGTGTCATTAAAACGGAATAATGATGTAAAATACTCCGATTCAATATCCTCCATTGTTATTGAGCAGGTTTTAAGCATAATAGGATTACTTATTGTTGTAACGGCAAGTTTATTTCTAATAAATTTCTCTTCTCAAGCAGAAGAGAGTTCCAAACTAATAAATCAGTTAATTCTTCTACTTTTCGTCGTTTCAGGAGGAGGGCTTTTACTTATTATTATAATTCTTGTGAAACCAAATTTTGTGTACAGGATACTTGATTTCTTTCCCGAATTTCTTAGAGATAAATTAACTTCAGCATTTGAGGCCTTTACTCGTGGTCTTACCGATTTACGAACTCAACCATCCCTCCTTATCCAAGCAATTATCACTTCATCTGCAATTTGGGCAATCGAAGGTGTGATGCTTTACATTATTGCTTTATCAGTTTTTCCAACCTTTAATCTGATTGATCTTCCTTGGGTAATTGCCGCATCATGTGTTGGTAACATAACTTTCATAATTCCTATTCTTCCAGGAGCTATGGGGGAATATGAGGTTGTAATTGGCTTAGTCCTGATAAATTCACCTCATTTTGTTGGAATTAACGTAACTGATGCTGCTGCTCCAGCGTTTATAGATCGTATTGTAAAATCACTATTCCTTGGAATAGTAGGAGGATATGCAACTTTACAGCTTGGTGGTACAGAGCTCTTAAAATATAGAAAAAAATATACAGAACTCGAAAGATATAAGGAAATAGAACAGACCTAGATAATACAAAATTCAGAATTCAAAATATTGACTAACCATGATTTATTTGAAGAAATTCAATTTGATATACTGGATGAATAAACACTGAGCCCAATTCAAGAAATAAATGTGTCAAGAAGAGTTGCTTTTGGAGTAAATGCAATTGAAAGATTAGCGACAATTTTTGAGGATTTAGGTATAAATAAATTACATATATTCAGTGGATGTACTAAAACAAAGGAAATTACCGAGAAATTAGTGATACCACAGATTTCTGAGGGTATTGAATTTGATTTTACACCTTTACCACATAACGCTGACCTATCTTATTTAAAAAAAATTGCGAATAGAATCGACCCTTTACAGACTTATCTCATTGCAGTTGGAGGAGGCACAGTAATAGACTTCGTTAAACTACTTGCTAACATGTCAAATACAGAATACATTGCTGTTCCTACAAACGCAAGCCATGATGGCTTCTCTAGCCCTTATATTAACTTTTTATTAAGAACTCAAGTTGATCAATTCTTCAAAAAAGAACTTTCACAAATATACAAACCCATTTCACCATTAGCAATAGTAGGAGACACTACAATGATTAGTAAAGCTCCTAGAGATTCTTTAAAGGCCGGTGTTGGAGATATATTATCTAAATGGGTTGCAGTTGAGGATTGGAAGCTAGCGAACAGGTTAAAAGGCGAAGATTACGATATCTATGCCGCATCATTTTCAGAAATGACTGCTACCATGGTAGAGGAACGAATAAATGCGTTGGGGAAGAATTTTTTTGGCGAAAAGGGTGTTAGAGCATTAATTAAAGCTCTAGGAAGTAGTGGAGTTGCGATGTGTATTGCAGGATCCTCCCGTCCCGCAAGCGGATCAGAGCACCTCGTAAGTCACGCATTGGATATGCTATCTTCTGAGTACGATTTCCATGTATTACATGGTCATCAAACTGGGATCAGCTCGATTTTGATGATGTATTTACACGGAGGAGATTGGAAACGCATTCAAGAATCACTAAAGAAAGTTTCTGCTCCCTTAACATTACGTGAATTAGGGATAGATAGGGATATAATGTTATTAGCGTTACAAAAAGCGCAAAACATACGTCCTGAAAGATATACGGTTCTCTCGGAAGGCTTAACAAAATCTGCTGCTGAAAATGCCATCGAGATGACCGGAATTGATTAAATTTGACTATTCATATTTCGGGGATAGATGAAACAGGAAGAGGAAGTGTAGTAGGACCTTTAATCATTGTAGGCTTGTCAATTGAAAAACAACAAAGCATTATTCTCAAAGATATGGGTGTTAAGGATTCGAAGTTGTTCTCTGGATTAACAGGAAGGAAAAAAAGAAGTAAACTCGCAGAAAAGATACAGCAAATCGCGCAAGAAGTTATAGTAGTGGAAGTTCCCTCTTCAGAAATTGACATTGTATTGGGAAATAGACCTAAAGATAATTTAAATTTATTAGAACTAAGAAATTTTAGTAAGCTTCTACTAGAGTTGAATGCTGAAGAAATCTTTATTGATACGATATCTTCACCTCAATACTCTCTAACACAGATAAAGACAATAATTCACTCTAATGACTCGAGGTATCACTTCAAACGGATTGATTCAGATAAAGACAAAATTGAATCGGTTTTAAGAAGGGGAAAATCATCAAAGAGGATTATAATTGAGAAAAAAGCCGATTCTAAACACATGGTCGTTGCAGCAGCTTCATGTGTCGCTAAACACTTGAGGGATGAAAGGTTACGCGATATTGAGAAGGTTTGGGGCCTTCCAGACCTAATTCTTGGTCAGGGATATCCTAATATAAAAGATCATAATTTAATTCGATTCCTTCAAGAATATAAAACCGAAATTCGAAAGAAAACGTTCCCCTTTATTAGGTATCAATGGGATTGGGAATGTTTACAACAAATTTTAAAACAACCGAGAAAAAAACTAGATCGATTTCTTTAACAAAAATTGAAACTAATCCTATTAATTTATATAATTAATAATTTGGATGGATAGAAATGATTGAAAGTATCTTTCGTACCTATGATATTCGTGGGAAATTCCCTAAGGAAATATCATTGGAAACAGTGGTAAAAATTGGAAAAGCCTTCGGAACAAAGTTCGGAATGAATAAAAACGTAATTATTGGAGGCGATGTTCGCCTTTCTACACCGATCATTAAAACTGCACTTTCGATGGGTTTATTAGAGGTTGGGTGCAACGTGAAAGATATCGGAATTTGTACTACTCCCACAATATACTATTTATCCGTAGAAAATTCTTCTGTGGACTTCGGGATAATGATAACAGCAAGTCATAATCCCATCAACTATAATGGAATAAAGGTTTGTGACGAAAATGGTGTTTCTTTTCATATCAGAAATTTCTTTAGTGAAATAAAAGACATAATAATCCAGAATGGTTATAGGGTGACTAATCCTTTTGCTTTTGGACAGACTTCAATTTTAGATCAAGTAAGCTCGGATCAGTATTGGAAATATCAGAATACCCATTTTTCTCCAAGTAAACCTGTAAAAATCGTTGTAGATATTGGAAATGGGACTTGTTACCCAATTCTTCAACTTCTAAAGAAAAATGAGATGCAGGTTAACGCATTGCATTCAGAACCTGATGGCAATTTCCCTGTTATGATCCCTGATCCTGCTAAACCAAAGTGCTTGAAATATATAATTGAGACCATAAATCAAACTTCTTACGATATAGGTATCGGTTATGATGCAGATGGAGATCGCGTGGGATTCGTCGATGAAAAAGGTACCATAGTTAAACCTGATCAGATAATAATGCTATTTGGAAGGAGTTTATTGGAAAGTGTACCAGGTGGGAAAATTTTAATTGATATTAAAACTTCAAAAGCTACCTACGAATATTTAAAAGAACTAGGTGCAAAGGTAGAATATACACGTGTTGGTCATTCTTGGATTCATGAAAAACTTGTAAAAGAAGGTGCAATTTTTGCTGGAGAGTTGAGTGGTCACTATTATTTCGGAGAGGAGTACTTTGGCTTCGATGATGCAATTTATTCCTCGTTAAAAATGATTGAAATTGTTTCTTCCTTGGAAAATTCATTCTCTGAAGAAATCGTCCGTCTACCTATGTTTCATACATCAGATGAAGTTAGAATACCCTGTGGTGATGATATTAAGACTAGTGTAGTTAAGAAAGTCAAAGAACGATTATTAAAAGAAGCTCAGAAGTGCATCACCATTGATGGTGTACGTGCTGAATTTGACGATGGTTGGGTATTAGCTCGAGAGAGTGGAACTGAACCAGTCATATCTGTTCGTGCAGAGGCTGATACGAAGCAAAAACTTGAGTATTACTCAAAATATATTGAGGAAATTGTTTCCTCTGAAATCGATAAATTTACCTAAAAATTCTTTTAGGAAAAGAGACTATTTTGGGAATATATCTTTTTTACGAATTAAAAGAGGTTAATAAATTGTATGACCTATTAATTGGCTCTTTGCTCATCATTATCGGATTATTAATAGCAGTAGGTTTGGGAGGCACAATGAGTGATGCAACGGCTGCATTTTACTACATTATTGGATTCCTTATTGCTTTCGCAGGTTTAGGTTTGTTATTGAAATATCGAAAATCCACTCAAGGAAGAGAATAAGAAATATTACCATCGGAGAGCTACTTAGGAATTTCTAACTTATCTATTAAGAGAGTAATTTTATTTTCACTTTTTTTCTCATTTATAGCTTTCATTATCCTCTGGATTCCCTCAAGCTCATGGATTATTCCATTCAAAAACGAAAGAATATCCCCTGGATAAACGAGAAGTTCAAAATAAGAAAAACTCCTCGAAATCTGTACTATATTTTTTCCCTCAAGTCGTTTGTTAACAATATATCTGCCAATCTGCTCTGATCCATGTTGACAAAATGGATTTTCTGGGCATGCACAGGTGAAGAAATTCTGAGTCCATTTTGCAAAGGTTGACAAACACCATTTATTTAGCTCTGTTGCCTCCTTTCCTTTAAGAGTAGCGCTCATCACATCTAAAACAGGACTATTGATCAAGCGTGTAGAGAACCTCATATGATATGTTTTCTCAAGATAAGAATGAAGCTTCTTTGACAAATAGACATTCTGAGGTTGGTTCATTTCTAGGGCAATTGATAGAAAATGTTCTTTTCTTCTAATTAATGAAACAATGTTGATTATTTTTTCGGGGGAAAAGAAAGAAAGAGTCCCAGCCTTTCCTAGAGGAGTAACTTCCAAATATCGTTGTTTATCCTCGAAAACTATAGAAATCAACGATTTCCGAATTAGGTTGTTCGTAATTTGCATGAAATTATGATTTGCAGTTCCTATCATATTCTCATATATCTTTTTAACCTCAGAAGGCAGTATCCTAGGCTTAATTGAGCATAATGATATTATTTGCTCTGCACAAGCGTTTTCATCGTAATCAGGGGAAATTGGGGTAAGATCCGAATTTACTAACTCCAATGCAATTTCAACTTCAGATTTGGAATCCATTGTAGAAACAGACTCCCCTAAACAGAGAAAAACAGCATATCCACGATCGTGTTTTCCCAGTCTTCCTGCTCTTCCAATCATCTGTGTGAAAGTATTCGGATCCAGTATTTGATTCCCCATCAACATTGATTCAAATATGACTTGAGAAGCAGGAAAATCTACACCTGCTCCTAATGCATATGTTGCAACAATTGCTGTACATTTTCCTGAAGAGAAATCAGTCTCGATTTGTTTCCGAAGTGTATAAGACAGACCTGAGTGGTAAGCTTGAGCATTTTTTAAACCAGATTCACGTAAATATTCTGATATTTCATTTGTTTTTCTTCTTGAATTTGTAAAAACGATCGTTTGCCCTTTATAACCGAATCTTGATTTTCTTTTTAGCTCTGTTTGAATTAAAATGGTTATTTGTCGAAGTTTTTCATGTGTACTTCTGGATATTAATAAATGTTGTTCTAACGGAATTGGTCTATGATCTACCGTTACTAATTTTAATGAAAGATCATTTGCAAATTGGATAGGATTTCCAATAGTTGCAGAAAGGCCTATAATTTGAACGTTCTTTGAATAAGACCGAATTTTTGCCTGTAAGCAATCTAACATTGGTCCCCTATCTGGATCGGCTAATGTTTGAATTTCATCAATTACGATACAACCAATGTCATTGAAATTAATTTGTCCTCCACGAATTAAGAGGTCTAATCCTTCATACGTTGCAATAACAATATCTGATTTATGAATGGAAAATCGAGTTTGATAAAACGTTTTTTTTTCTTTTATAGTGTTAAATATGCGAGATCTTCCAGTACGAATTCCTACTTGATACTTGTCCCCATAGCTTTTCTTAAACTCCTCATATTTTGTATTCGCTAAAGCGACCAGAGGTACAACAAAGATGAATTTCTTTTTCTTTTTTACTGTTGAAATTCCAGCAATTTCTCCTATTAGAGTTTTTCCCGCGCTGGTATTCGCAATAATTAGTATATCCCTATTTCTGAGTAATCCATTCTTTAAAGCTTCGTTTTGAATAGGAAGTAGGTCCTTTATTCCCCTTTTTAGGAAATTTTTCTTTAAGTCATTATCAATTTGAGAACTTTTTACTGATTGTGGATCAGAAGCTGGACTTCGTGTATCTGCTCTCTTTATTAATGTTAGATCACTCAGATTCGCATTTCCTTGCGTTAATGTCTCCGTGACTGGATGTATGTCATGAAAGCGATCCAAAATTGACACTGCATATTTTCTAAATCCAGGATTACCTAGTAAGTTAATTTTTTTCGATTCTAATTCTTTCTCTAATTCTTGTAGTGCACAATTTTTGCATATTTCGCGATCATATGCTTTGTAGTTTCCTTTAGGTTTTAACAATGATATTTTTTCTGTAAACAAGCAGAAAGGGCAGAAATTTCGTTCAGAAAATTTAACTGAAAGATTAAAATCATTGCTAAACTGAATTAATCCATCTTTTTCCTTTTTAGGAAGATCTTTGGTTAGAAAAACATATTTTGATTTTGAAAGAATCTCTTGAATAGTATTTTCAGGAGGGGATGCTTTCCATTTACCATGTTCCTCCCAAAAAATTTGCTGTGGACGCCATAGTTTCTCTCTTTTGTAATAATATTTAATTTTTCCTTTAAGGCGAGGTTTCCTTTGAATGAGCTTACCTTTTGAAAATCCTAAGATCTGGAGGGTATTTTCTTGCTTGGATGGAGCGAATATGACTGTATAAAATAATGAATTCGGAAACATGTTCATTAGAATGAGTATTGTTGCTAGTAAAAAAGCAAAGTGTTAAAAAATATGAGTTCTTCCTTATGTTCAAAGATACATCAGAATGAGGAGATAAACTTGCCAATTTGTTCTAAATGTGGATCTTATTATAGCGAAGCTTCATGCACATTCTGTACGCCTGATGATTCCCCTAAATCCCCTGTATCAACAGTAAATGTCGAAGAAAAGAGTTCAGTGAGATTGATAGACCCACTTGAGTTGCTTGATTCAATCGAAAAAACTGAAGCTGAATTTAACGAATTAAATGAAGTTAAAACCGCGGAACTAAAGGAATTAGAAACTGAGGTCTCTACACTTCAAGAGAGAGAGAAAGAGATATTATTAGAAATAGAACCCCTGAACTCACAAATTTCACAACTTGAATCTTCTCTTAAGGAGAAAGAGGAAGAAATCGTTACTCTAACTGGTAATAGTCAGAGTCTGCTAGAAGAAACAAATGCACTTAAAGCAAGAATTCTTAGTCTTGAGACTAATAAGGTTGCATTGAATGAAGAAGTTAATGAGTTAAAAAACACCCTTGGAGTGGAATAGAAGTGCCCAAATGTCTGAAATGTGGTTCATATTATATTCGTGCGCCGTGTCCTGTTTGTTCCCCACCTGGAGTGGGACAACTAATTGAAGATTCAAAGGAAGCTAAAGGAAAATCAGTTGAGGAACTCCAGACAGAGCTAGAAACTCTTTCCGCAAAATTCAAGAGTCAAGAAACCGAATACGATCAGAAAATAAGAGATGTGAAGACGCAAATACACTCATTAGAGGATCAGAATCAAAGCCACGAAGTTAGTAAAATCAATTTGAATGAGAAGATTTCAAATTTACAAAAAGAAATCGAAATGAAAGGAGTAAAAGTGGAGGAAGTTAAGAAAAATATTGAAAACCTATACTCTGAAAAATCAACGGCTTCAGGAAAAATTGCTACATTGGAAACAGAAATAGTAAACGTAAAATCGACAATTCAGTCCTTAAACGAGAGAATTCAAGAAAAAAAGAAACTGGACGAAGAGCAAATAGGTACCGAGTAGAGAATAGCTTTGAATTATAAGCTCTAAGGCAAGAGATAATTTTCTTTCTACAGAGAGAACTAATGATGGTAATGGGAAGATAGATGGAAAAGCTAGCTCAATTCGAGAGATCTTTTGCCTCTTATGACATAACTACAATCATCTATTCAAAAAAAAATGGATTGGTTGTTGATATCCTAACTCCGAATGAACATTTGGGTGGTGTTGGAGTCGGAATTCCGTATACACGAAAAAATGGCGCTAAATCAGCAAATTTTCATTGTATTGCGTTTCCAGCTCATCGTGATTCCGAACTAGCTGGACGATTAGCCCAGACCATGGCTAAATACACAGAACTACCTGTAATAGTTCTTCTTGGGATTCACATTCCTGACATCACAGAAGCAGAAATTACTGATCTAACAGAATTTTTCTTAGGTTGGTTCAAAGAAATTGGTTCTAATTTGAATGAGAATTTCTCCTCAAATTGAAATACAGCAGGGTAACGAAAGTAACCGTCATAATCAGTATTAACGCTTCATGAAGCTCAATGATAGGATCGGGAGTAAGAGTAGATACAATCTTAAATCCAGGATCCAAATCACCAATTTTTAGATTCGGGGAAATACCAGTTGAGGTATATACAGAGATTGTATAGGTATTAGGAGTTAAACTTGCAGGAGGAATTGATAACACATAGATATGGGTATTGTTCTCCTTAATTGCTGATGTGATACTCGGAAGAGATTGATTAAGTCTTCCAATCTTTCCTTTAATATCTAATATGCCGTAAAGATTGATATTTGGGACTGGAATATTGGAGAACTCTGAATTAACTACCTCAAAGGAGATTGAGATAACAGAGGCGGTATCAATTGCATAGACTGGCAATCCATCCGAATTGTTGAGGCTATAATATTCTACATTAGTAATGGCATAATTTCCAGAGAGAGTAAGATTGAAGCTCATTTGTTTTAAAGGATCAGATGGATCTCGTAAATCGACATATGAGTTGTTCCATTTGGTTTTAATCTTAAATCGTGTTCTAAAAGTTGTTTCAGGAAGGTTCGGATTAATAGATGCACTCATGTAGACAGATTCATTTACTTGTCTAATTTTAAAGAGTTGTATAAATTTTAAATCCTCAGATACATTCACAAGTCCTCCAATTATATCTATATTTGCATCAGTAATATTGTAGATTCCTGAAGGTGTGGAGATCCCTACTACGGTAGTAGTATTGAGAGTTTCACCGTAATATATAGTATAGCCCTCTGACACAGAGATATCTTTTCGTTGATCTGTTTCAATAGTTGTCTGGTATAAGACTGGAGTTCCTCCTATCTGAATTTGAGAAAGTGTACTGTTCGAAATCTTGTCAATCTGATAGGAGGAGGAAGTATTCCAGCTTAATTTTACAGTCAGATTATAATGACCTGTAAGATACTGGATTGGACAGATTTCATTGATACTTGTATAAGTATTTCCAGATACATAAGATAAGTTAACATTGAAGGTTTCTGTCTGAGTTTCATTGCTGATAAAAAGCAGTGATGCGTTCGCATTGGATGTGAAAAAACCATTTGTATATTCCAGTGAAACATTAAGATTCATCGGTAAACCTGGATAGTATATAGGTAATTTAGATATATTTACTAGTCTTACATTACCAGATACATCTAAAAGAAAATTTGTCTCTAAAACTGTGAAAGAATTATTGAATCTTAATTCTAAGTCCCATGTGCCTAGAAGTGAATCATTTGCAAAGGGAATTTCAAATTTAAAGGAGGTAGTTGTTTGGTTCAACGGTTCATAAACGAGTAAAATGCTAGTTTCACTATTTGGTGAAGTAATATTTGCAGATAAGCTTCCTGTGGTAATATTCAATGTTTCATAAGTGATTACAGATCTATTTTGATAGTACACTGTTGCATTCAATGTTACACCTGGTTTAATCAATGTAGTGCCAAAATCATACCTTGGTGCATAACCTACCATAACAGTAGAGTTCTTTAGATAGACCGGAGAACGAATAACAGGTAAATTTCGAATAGAAAGATGATTAACAACTTTGTGAGACCCCAAAGTCCAGTTGAAAACTCCATTACTATCATTTTCTATATCGACCGTGTATTTAGCACTAGACTCTCTCGTGAATACTTCATTATTTTCTGAATAGGAGGGATGTGTTATTTCCCAATTATCTATCGTTGTTGTTAAACTTAGGGAACCATGAGATTTGAAATCAAAAAGCTTCATCCCTAGATCGAATGATGAAATCTCTCCTTGAATAAGATAGTTGGATTGATTAATTCTCTGGTTTGATTGATAATATCCTGTTGTTAAATCAAGATCGATTGACTCAAATACTGAAAGGGATAGTAGATATACTAACGAAGCATAATAAGTGTCATGAATGTTTATACGATTATTGCTATTTGGATCTGAATATGTGACGTTATTTGGCCCAAATCCACCAATATCCAATGTTTCAGATGTAATATACGTTCTATTTTCTCGTTTCAAGAATTGAGAAGAATTGACGAAATTTAATGCCTCTGTATGGTCAATGTCATCTGTTAAGTTAAGTAAATGACTAATTGCATAAACTATACCCGTTTCTTTTATTGTAGCATCTTCGTCGAAACCATACCCTCCTTTGGTCATCCCTGAATCTTTAAGTAACGTGGGTAACCAAGATTGTATCGGGATTTGGTAATCAATCAAGGTTTCTGGTAAAACAATTCCCAATATCTTTGAAAAATTTTCAAGAACTTCAATTGCTTTAAGAGCATACCAAGTTTCTTCTATCGGAGTCTGAAAGCTTGTATTATCATGAAAATATGTAGTATCAATCAAAAAACTGTTAATAAAATTAAAAATATTCAATGAATAATTTGTCATAAAGTCTAGAATGGTTTGATTTACTACAGGTGTGATTGCGGGGGCTTTCACTTCGTGAATGACATTGTAAATCAGATTTAAAATCGATAATGCCTGAGATGTTGTTTTTAGACTTGGCTTTTGGTTTTTCTCAAAGAATCCATATTCGTCTAAGTTAAATGCATTCAAGATTGTGTAATTCATAATATCAGGTGTAATCGGATTTAATTGAAGTGTCAATTCGTCCATTAACCAAAGAGTATTAACAACTCCGAATGTTCCTTCAATAGACGGATTGGAAACAATAGGACTAAGTCGATATCCTCCTGATCCACTCTCATCTTTTAAATCAATAGTTAGTTTGTTAGCTATAGCTACTTCATAATCTTGCCATTTTGAGAAAAATTGATAATAATCTAAACCGAAAATTCGTAATACTGCCAAAGCTTCATAGGTAGCGATAGATGTTGAGAACCCGTCGACTGACTCAAAGAAGATTGCTTCAGTAGTATCGTAGAGACTGTTAATATAATCTGCTAATGATTCCACATCAAATGAATAGTTGCCAATAAAATTTTTTTCAGCTAACACACTATACGAAATCTCTGAGGGAAATGATTCTTCTAATTTTTCGTTTGATGTTTGTTGGTATTCGTTCAATGAAGCGGTGGGACTGGATAGAATAGTTAAAGGACCGATCATTAAAATAATGATAAATGCTCCTTCTACCATTTTCCGATATCTATTAAATTTGATTCTACGGATATGCATTTCTCTTTCACGCCGAGTAATGACTTGAATACTGAAACTTAGACAGAAGGAGAAGGATTTCTTTGAAAATATTATCCTTTCGGAAAATACGTTTACATGACTCAATATTTTCAAAAGAAGCCATTAAAGCGAAAATTCTAAATGAGAATTCTCACCTCGTTTGAATGACGAATTACGCATATTTAGGTTGAAATTTACGATGGGTAGAAATCTAGAGGATCAAATGCGATTATCAATGAGAGGGATATTGTCGAAACAAATGATAGCAGGAGGAGAAAAAAACAGGGTTATTGCATCATTTGTAAGTGATGATAATGGCTTTCCTTTAACGGGAATGAAAAAATCTGGAGATTCCATTATTGATATGGATTCGAAAGAATTTGAGCAAATATCTGCATTAATTCCTCAAATTTGGGGTGCAACTGATGGCTCTACTAGAGATTTAGAATTATTAAGTTTGAAAGATAGTTCAATAAATCACATAACAGTGGGTTTTAAAGATGAAAACGATTCCACTCCAAACTTCGAGTTATTGATTGCACGTCTAGATGAATTATACATATCTTCCCTCTTTAAATCAAGAAAATAGGTGTCTACATGTCAAAAGCAGAAGTAGCGGCTAAAATTGTAGAAATTCAAAAACACAAGAAAAAAACCATAAACGTTGCATTCGATAAAAGTCAGAAAATAAGGAGTGCAATTAAAAAACATAGAAAGAAAATTCTTGAGGATACGCAAAAGCTAATTACAGAAACAGATCCTCAACTCACAGAGGAGGGGGTTCAAAAAATCACGAAAAAGGGGAAAATTTATTTTAGATCTCTCAAAGCATTTAATCCCTTCCTTCATTTCATTGATTCGGAATTATCGAAACTAAAGATTCCAAAAGTGAAGAAAAAATTAACATCTTCAGAACTAAATCAGTTTGTAAGAAATCTATCAAGAATGGTGAATGACATCAATAAGGAAAAAGCACAGGTAGATGCGGTTATGGGGCTTGATTTCATGCTGAAAAAGCGAGGAATTTATGCTGCCTTCTCAAAAATAACTTCTGAGCTGAATAATATTCGTGATTTACAAAAAGAAGAGTATTCCGTTGTCAAAGCAATTGAAGATTTGGAATCGATTATTCGAGACATAGAAAATATACAGGAGAAAACTGAACAGCTAGAGGGGGAGAAATCTGACCTGGAGGCAGAGCTTAAATTAGTTGAAGAAGCCCTTAGTAAAAAAGAAGAAATAAGAACAGCTCTAGTTACAAATCCATTAATTAGTAATTCTCGACAACGGGGAATCAGGATGACTGAACTCGAAATCGAAATGGGTACGCATTTGAACTCCTTTAAGAAAATTTTTAAGAAATATGCTCGTGAGGTACAAAGAGGAAGCATTTCAGGAGAATTTGGTCTTGTAAATACTGCTTTGAGTTATCAAGAAAATCCAGTCCAGAAGTTCCTAGAAGAACCAGACAACAACCCCGAAATTTCTGCACTAATGGAAGAGCTCATCACAGTCGGAGAAAAAAATTTACACCTTAAACAAAAGAATATTAGTAATCTGAGTAAGGCCTTAAAAAAGATTCAAGAAGGAAAGTTGAATATTCAAAAGAATGAATGGCATGACTTGAAGCAGAAAAAAAACCGAGATGATGAATCTGCTGACTTTAAAAAAATAAATGGGGAGCTTATTGAGTGTGAGGATGAGATAAATAGTATAGAGGAAAAAATATCGGGAATAAACGAGACTGTTTCTCTGAAGTTACGCGAACTCGCAAACCTTTCGGAATCTTTAGAAAGTAGACAAAATCGCTCTCTGGAGATTACTGAAGAAGTTATGAATCAACCATAACCTAAATTGAGTAATCTTCTCCCTCATATATTTGGTTTTTATTTGCGTTTTTTCTCCTTACTCAATTCTCAAGTAGGTTTATAATCCTATATAGCTGTTTTGTTCTCCTCTATTGAATAATTTTAAAGAGAGAATGTTTCCGATTCCCATCTCACTTCTGAGGTTGAAGAAGTAAAATGGATAATTGAAAACTAGGGCATCGATTTTATTGGGTGTTAAGCTCTTTGAGGTGCGTCCCTCTTGAAATTCAATTAAATCATCATTAATAGACAGGATTTTTGCTGGCGAACCGATATCAAAATCTTCTTTGTCATAGAGCGTAAACGACTCATTTAGCTGCTGTAACCTTGAAAAGAAATGTCGTTCAATCTCCCAAGAACGAGTCTTTATCATCTGAATCTGTGGGGGTAAGTCAATAATGAGATCGCTACCTTTTAATTCATATTCAACGTGTTTTTCATCAGTCATCAAAAATGTCGAAGTTTGAAAACTATCAAGAAGATTTGCTTCTTTTAAGATCCAGGGTTGTACACTTCCTTTTTTATATAAAAACCAGTAGCTAGAATTCTCAAAAGCTGTTAAGTTTAGGCCAATTGACTTAGAAGTGACTTTCTTACTGTTTAAGGCGAAGATATACTTTTTAAACTTTCCATTTTTAATATCGACTCCTTTAAGAACAACTCTCTTCCCAGATTTTAGAAAATACTCTTGATTGGGATCAGCGAGAACGAAATCAAAATCACTTTTGTTAATATTGATTCTAGAACTAGATTCATCAGAAAATTCCACTTCAAACTCAATGGGTGATACAATATTCTCAGTTATCTTATAACCAACAATCTTTCCCCAGAATGCCTCGTGCTTCTTTAATTTTGGTTTAGCTAAGACAAAATGATTTAGGTATTTTTTTGCAGATTCTTCTTCATATGTAATTTCTAAGTAGTCGTCAATTGATCCAAAGTCTCGTATATACTTCGTTGACAAGAGTCGAGCCATTTCTGAATGAGATTCCTGTAATTTCTTAATGGATCGCCCTCTGAATCCAGGAAGTAATAAAGTCCAAATCATAAGACCTGCTCTAATCGCTCCAATGGAATGATCAACCTGCATGGCTATTCTAATCGATGTAAGGGGATGTGAAGCTATCAAATTCATAAAGCAAGTCATTCGACTTGGTGATAAATTATGATACAAGTAGTAAGCCTGATCGCCCATAAATCGGATATTCTCATCTCTTGATCGTTTTTTCCCAGTCATCAACTGTGTGTTAAAACCGATTTCCCCTGCGATACCATAATAAAATCCTTCGAGACGATATAAGGACTCTGCTAATTCAATTCCATAACCCTTTTCTCGCGTTATTCTGTCAGCTTGTCCCTCTAGCATCTTTACAAATGTCAACAAGAAGGCAAAAAGACCAATGTTTAGTAACCAGAATGATAAGAAATCCCATGTTTGTTCTCCTAGAAAGACATATTCCCAATAAGTTGATGGTGCCTTGATAATGAGCTTAAAGATTAGTTCAAATGCTGTGATACCCAATAATATCAATGTATGCTTTCTTTGGACGTGAGCAAGTTCATGTGCAGTTATCCCTCGGATTTCTGCATCTGTGAATTGGTCCAAATCGGAGGCAATATAAGCGATCCGCTGATCAAACCATGGGCCGAAGGCAAAAGCATTTAATATTGGTGCCTGAACAATCCCAATACTGCGTATCGGTGTATCTATTTTTGATTGTACCTCTGTCACAATCTTCTGTACTCTTTCATCATTTAATGGCTTGATTCCGTATAGGAAAGTCAATAGGTAACCTGAAATTAAGTAAATAAAACAATTAACCAGGAAGATTGCTGGGTACTTTACAATATCTGGAAGATCCAATTGGGTAAGTACGAGAATTGCTACCAAGTATAAGACAACATATGTCATCTGGGGACTAATAAAGCGCGTTACTACAATGAATTTCCTACCAAAGAGAAGAAATGCTGTAAAAACCATGACCCAGATAATTAAATTATATCCAATTCCTATAAAGAATTGCTGAATCTCAATTGCACTACTAAATCCGATTGAAACAAGAAAATTTTTAATTGATACACCTAAAGTTGGTAAACCTTTTGTTGTTATAAATCCGATAGCAACCATGATAAAGAAGAATCCGTAGCTTACCGTAAAGGTCGCCATCATTCGTACCCATATTGGATTCTCACGAACTTCAAAAGTACCAATGACCATTAAACCCATGATACCAGCTAACCCTGATAATAACATATCTCCTGTAAGAGCAAATAATCCAGTCCCTAGAAATCCAATTGCGGATAATTCCATGATATCGGGATAAGATCGATATTTCATGTATTTCCGTAATTCTAAAAGGAAAACTATGAGAAGTACAACTGAAATAACACCAAATATAATTCGTTCTGTTGAAAAAGAGTCTAATAGACTCATTAGATCCATTTGTGATAACACTATCGCTTTCACCTTAGTAGAAAAGCCCAGCAGGGAGTTTGGATGTAAATATGCCATTAATCCTACAATATAAATGCCTACTGAACAGTTCTTCACACTACAACCTTGACACGAAATTATAAATAATGTCATTTTTCTCCTTGAATGCAGTTAGATATTCAAAAAGTTGCTGTGTGATGTATAAGTGAAAGGTTCCTCCAAACCTGAATGGATTCGAGCGAAGCTTCCAACGGAGACGAAATTTAAAGAAGTAAATAAGCTAATCGACGGTCAAGGGCTTCATACTGTTTGTAAAGAAGCGTTTTGTCCGAATAGAACAGAATGCTGGGAATCTGGAACCGCAACATTCTTGTTAATGGGTTCTTATTGCACCAGAGCCTGTAAATTTTGTGATGTGGAAACAAGAAATCCTCACCAATTTCTAGATGAAGAAGAACCAAGGAAATTGGCTGAAGCGGTTAACGAACTTAATCTCAAATTCACTGTTCTTACATCTGTTACAAGGGATGATCTCCCAGATGGGGGTGCTGAACATCTTGCGAAGTGTATTAGGATGATAAAGCGGAAAAATCCTACAACATTAGTGGAAATTCTTATACCAGATTTTAAGGGGAATATTCTTTCATTAAAGAAAATAATCGAGGCTAAACCAGAAGTAATAGGCCATAATATTGAAACCACAGAAATTTTGACACCAAAAATACGCGATCGAAGAGCAAAATATCAACAATCATTATTTGTCCTGAAGACAATTAAAGAAATAGACTCCACAATTTTAACAAAATCTTCATTAATGTTAGGCTTTGGAGAAACTGATGAACAAATTTTCTCTTCACTCAATGACCTAAAACGAGCCAATGTGGATATAGTTACTTTAGGTCAATACCTTCAACCTTCCAGAAAAGCTCTTCCAGTTCAAGAGTATGTGGAACCAAGTGAGTTTGTATATTGGGAAAAAATCGCTCAAAAAATCGGATTTTCGGCCGTTGTATCTGGACCTCTAGTAAGAAGTTCCTATCAAGCAGGAATACAATATTCTAAAGTCAAACAACTCTCGAAGGAATGAATCAAAACGAGATCGAAAAATACTATGAATACAATATGAAAGATTTTTGAGCTCTTTCATTAATTGGAATAGACTAAGACTGTTTCTGCGGATTCACTAGTAAAACCTTCCTTAAATCGAATATTCTAACTAGATATAAAAAGTCGCATCTCGATTTTCATATCGACATTTAAAAGAAAGATATGTCTGGAATCTGAAAATGGGAATATTACGAAAACTATTCAGAGTATTTGTCATGCTTGTACAAGATTAAATAGAATTAAAATGATCGGAACATTTCTCTAGATAGGCATTAAAATCTAAAATTGGGTGTTGGTTCGATTAGGAATGAGTCAGGGAAATCATGTTAACCATCAAAAATGTCCAGAGTGCGGAGCAGTCGATAATATAGTTTCTGATCCTAGATCGGGTCAATGGATTTGTGCGTGTTGTGGGGTTGTGGTAGACTCTTTAATGTTTGATCAAGGTCCTGAATGGAGAGCTTATGATTACCAAGAGGAACAGGATCGTTCTAGAGGAGGCTCACCATTATCACTACTTCAACCTGATTTTGGAATAAAAACTCAGATTAGTAAATCAAGAAAAGACGGGAAAGGGAGAAAACTATCATCAAATAAGAGATTAGCGTACAATCGATTAACAAATGTCGATAATCATGCCCATGAAAGCGAGATTCGAAACTTAAGAATAGCTCTGAGAGAACTTAAAAGACTAAGAAGCCAGATGGAGTTACCAGAAAGAACAGCTCAAATGGCAAGTTCATATTATAGGCAATGTCTTAAGAAAAATTTGATTCGTGGCCGTTCGATTGATGGAATGATAGCAGCAAGTCTCTATCTTGCTTGTCGAAAAACTAAAATTCCCCTCACACTTAAGGATGTCTCCATCAATGCAAATGTATCTGCAAAAGAGCTAGGTCGATGTGTTAGGACAATTATCCAACACCTAAGAACAAAACCTGACTCTGGAAGACACGAAGCTCTAATTCATCGCTTGGGAGAAGAATTATCACTTTCCATGCCCACCCGTATGATTGCGGTGAAAATTGCTGTAAAAACACGAGAATGTGGGATAACAGTAGGTAAAAACCCAATGTCGATCGCTGCAGCGTGCCTCTATATTGCTGGTGTTAAAACAGGGGAACGCCGAACTCAACAACAGATTGCTCGTGCGGCTAAAACGACTCCAGTTACTATTAGAAATCGGTTCAAAGAAATTGTACGAATTCTAGGAATGGATGATATTGAAGTGAAACGTGGAGCTGCTGCAATTCCTGTTTTTATTGAAGATCCGCGGGCGTTGTTAAGCTCGACTCAAAATGCGTTTTAAAATATCCCTCTACTCTTTTTCTCTCGGTAAATCAAGTACTGTTCTCAATTCAGTATTTTATGTTGAAATCCTGTTCGTTGTTTTTGTCTTATGTTCGAAAATTAAAAATCCAAGTACTAATCCAATCGTGTGAAATACGAGAAGAAAAATCCCCATTAAAGCATTATCTGAAGCTAAAAGTAGCAGATATGCATTTAAAAACTCAAAAACAAGAATGAGTATCGTATTCCGAATAAGGGGGTTTCTATATTCCGTGATGTTAAGGTGAATGTTTAAATTCAAATTTTTATTCCCTTTAATGATAATTCCAGCCAATCGTCCAAGAATAATTATTGATATTATTATAAGAAGGAGGAAAGCAATTATTAGTAAAATATCCAGAAATTTCATTATTTCTGGGGTAGAAATTCCCAATTGGGCTAAAAGCGAAAATATATTCCACAGAGAATGGAGAAGAAAAGAAAAGAATAATCCATATCTGTAATATATGAGTGCAAGGATAATTCCAAGGAAGAATACCACAAAAAGATGCTCAATAGTATACCTGAGCGACCCATTCTGTAAATCTGCTGGTAAGTGATTAAGACTAAAGATAACACTACTCAGAAATACAACTGGATATTTCGAGGGAATCCTCTCTTCTAGAAATGAAATCACATGTTGACGGAATACGATTTCTTCAAATAAGGGGCCAATAATTATCACTAGAAGAGAAAATAAGAGTTTTATAAGATTATTTGCGAAATAATCATCATATGGAGTTGAATATGCTGGTGGAACAGAGAAGAAATCAAGGAAATGTTCAAGAAGCGTGAGAAAGATCTCTAAAAGCCCTAGTGAAGTAAGAAAGATAATCCCCGTCAATAATACTATCCTTTGTTTATTTTTCACAGGCCTAATCTTCTTAACAGTAAATGGAACTATTTTAACCAAAAGAATAACGAAGACTAAATCTGATATAATTGTAATAATGAGGGTGAGTAAATTTAATAATTCGGCATCACTAGATATCTTGAAAGGTAAGAAAAGAATAATGACAATACTCGTGATAGATTGAATAATAAAGTAAGAAGAAAAGATGAATATTATCAATAAGCTTGAATCGAATGGAAGAAGACGTGTAATAAACCAAGGTGTTGAATTATGTGGTGAAAGTTGTGCATCAAATGCATGAGGAGTGTGACAAGTTGGACATGCTAATAAATCATAATTATACCTATTATTACAATTCTCACAGGAAATAGTCCTTTCTATCTTCCCCCCACAAAAGATACAATAATTTTTATAAGGAATTTCATTACCACAATGAGGACATAAAACCTTAGACATAGAAGGATCAACTAATGTTATATAAAGAGAGTTCCGCTATAAAGGTATTGGTTTAGGAAACGTATTAAATATAACGCTTAAAATTGAGATCGAAAGGTTCATTCTTCTACACGTCCGAAGACTTCGTATTACTTAAACGAAGAGGGTATTTCAGTGCTACAACAATTTATTGACGAAGAAATAATGGAAAATTTGTCTAATCAGCTCAATTCAGCAATTGAGGGACTTGAAAGTCCGACGAAAGATCGGATTCGAGAATTCATTCTTTCTACAAAGGGTAAACAATTGCGTCCTGCTCTTATCGCAGTTACTACAAAACTTCTATCTCAAAATACAGATTCAGAGGAATCACGATTAGCTCGGGCTTATAGATTTGCTGTTGTGATTGAACTATTACATAACATGACTCTGATTCATGATGATTTAATCGATAATGCTCCCATACGTCGTGGAAAAGATGCTTTTCATATCCGGCATGGCGCTGATCGGGCTTTACATGATGGCGATGTACTTCATGCCTATGCCTTAACCTTAATCAAAGATGATCCTGCAGGTCTTAAGCTAGTTGTTGATTATGCATATCAGGTTGGTTTAGGTAATGCAATAGAACTTGAAGATAGGCTTGATCAGAATTTTGAATTTGATATGTCGCGTATCATAAAAATCATGGAATACAAAACTGCTGTAGTATTCGCTGGATGCGTAAGATTGGGGTGTTTAGCTGCAAACCGGGAAGACCTTTTTACTGAAGAATTGAACAAAGCTATATGTGCAGCTGGAATTGCATTTCAGATTCAAGATGATTATTTAGATATCCTCGGCAATCCTGAGGAATTTGGGAAGATACAATTCTGGGACATTCAGGAATCAAAACGAAACCTTTTCCTATATTTCTCGATGAAAACGCCCTCCTCCTCAAAGATCAAAGAAATTTTTAACAAAGATATCGGAAAGAAGAGCGAGGAAGATATTAAAATCGTTTTAGAAGCGTTTGGTAAAATTCAAGATAAGGTAAAGGAAGTACGCGACCAATATGCAAAAATTGCCATCGATGGTTTAAAAGCGATTCAGACCAACATCAATGAAGATGATTATCAAGCTGAAGAATTAATAGAGTTCTTATTAATCCTAACGAAATATCTAATTGAACGCAGTAAATAACCGCGAATATTTATCCAACAAACGGATTGGCTCAAATGAGCAAACATAAGGATATTCATAAGTATACAATAGAATTTACGGAAAATTTCTGGATAAATTTGTTAGAAGTTGCTGGACATGGAAACGTAAAACAATTTATTATCCAAGCTCTTAAAGTAGCGTTAGAAGCTAGAACAATAAAATCATTAATCCTCTGTGGAGGAAAAGGAACGGGATTTCGACCTTTATCTGTTGCAACTCCCGCTGTTATGCTTCCAATTGGATATAAACCGATTCTCGAATATTCTATTGATCTTTTAAGGAAACATGCACTAACTGAAGTATTTCTGTCCGTTGGTTACAGAAAAGACCACATACAACACCTTTTTTCGGAGAAAGAGTTCCCAGGTGTTAATATTGGGTTCATTTCGGAGGAAGATCCATTAGATACTGCAGGTGCAGTACTAAATGCAAAAAAACAATTCAAATCTACATTTTTAGTTATGAATGGAGATCTAATTACAAATATTGATTTGAACAAACTACTCGAATTTCACCGTAGTGTGGTAAAAAAGGGGGGGATAGCTACTATGTTCGTGTTAGAACAGGAAAACAGTCAAGTGGAAATTGATTCCGATAGTAATCAGATAACAACATTTGTTAATAGTAGGAAGAAGGGTTTTAATTTTGTGAATGCAGGTGTATATATATTTGAGCCTGAACTTTTTCCTTATATCGATAAAGAAGTCTCCTCACTAGAGAAAGACATTTTTCCAGTATTAAGTAATGAAGGATTGATATATGGTTATCTTCCTGAAACGCAAGTTTATTGGAAACATATCAATTCACCAGAAAAATACCAAGAGGGATGGGCTGATTTTCTTTCTGGAAAACTAGATTTTTAACTTTACATCGAGTTACTCTCCCAAACCAGTATTATTCAGGGAAATTGCTCAATGCTAATATTAAGAAGGGTTACTTTTGTTTTAGACTTTCTAGCATATACTGTACTTGTTTTTATACCCTTTTATGTGATGATATGCGTTATCGAAATTTTTAATACATCAAACATCTCTATAATTCTCTTTAATATGTTATTACTAATTATAGAAGTAATAGGATTAACATTTTCATATTATCTTATTAGTATGATTTCAGGATCGATTTTCTTTAGAACCTCAGGACGAACGTTTGAGAAGAACGCGAAAGAGGAGCCTTTTTTCAGTGTTATTGTGCCTTCACACGGAACTCCTTATTCAATCCTAGAACAGACTCTCATTGGGGTTCTTAACTTTGATTATGGAAATTATGAGTTGATAGTTAGCGATAATGGAAAGCTCCCAGATGTGACAAAAAAACTCAGAAAGTTCTGCGTCCAAAATAATATTGACTATTATCACAAAAAAGATGAGAGGGGATTTAAAGCTGGGAATATTAATGCAGTATTCACCTATACGAAGGGAGATTATATTGTTATTCTTGATTCAGATCATATCCCAGTTTCGAACCTGCTCCGAAAATTTGTATCAGTAATAAAAGATCCTAATATTGGTTTCGTCCAAGCAAAGGTTTCTTATCGAAATGTAAATCGAATGTATCAAAAAGCAAACTCATTTTTATATTCTCAATTCTATGAAGTTATCGAAGCAGCGAAAGATAGACACGGTATGGTACTATTCAACGGTACAACAGGATGTTTTCGAAGATCGGTATTAGAAGAGATAGGAGGATTTGCTGAAGATACTCTGATTGAAGATATCGATACTTCAATGCAAATAATTGCGCGTGGGTATGAAGGCCGATTCATTAATTTTATTGGATCTTATGGACTCGTTCCAGCATCAGCTAAAGCTCAAATCTCCCAACTATGGAGATGGACTCATGGAGCATGTAACATCCTTCGGATCAGATTAAATCTAATACTCTCGACTCCACACATTGGATTTTTGAAGAAATTTGAATTGATATTGAATGCTATGGCTTTTTTTTCGGGAATAAGTATAGTGTTCTTCTTTAGCTTACTGGCTCTCATGATTTATCTTGATGTCCCAATTCTCCGACCCTCTTTCTTTTTGATGAACGCTTTGTATTTGATGCCACTTCTTGTTAGCACTTCTTTTTCAATAATTACAATACTTACTATTATATGGGAAGACAAAAAAGACCATTTTGTAATTAGAATGCTCCATCTAATTCCTTATTACCTATTTTCTTTGGGTTCATTTCTTTTTCTTATATCTGGAGTAATTGAGGGATTATTACTTTATAATACTCCCAAGAGCGAATCTAGTGTCTGGGATAGGCAGTTTAATATCCTGAGAAATTCACTTCTGGCTATATTGTATACAGGACTGATAGTGTTGCTTACACTATACTCCCTACCCAATGAATTCTCATTCTTCATTCTTGGAGGAACTATTTCCTGGGTGTTTGCACCTATAATGTTAATTTGGGAGGAATTTTTTCCCCCAGATAAGGAATAAAACAAATTTTTACTCGGTCAAAAATCTATACCGACTTGCACCAATGAAATGAGCAATTCTAATCGCTTCAGGTATAGTTCCAACCGCAGTACATTTTTTTATGAGTTGGTAAGCATTTGTTAATGTTATACCAGCCATTTGTAAGTATAAACGCGGTTTTATTTGGACTTCTTGTGGCTCTCCTGCCCTTTTCATTGAATCCCAACGGACTTGACTATCGCTGAAAACTTTCTCAAGTGCAGAATGGATTTTTTCAAAATTTGGAAATCTCCTAAGGACAACAATGACTGGTATCTGTGTCATTTTCCAAAGAAGGTGTATGTCAATGACTCCAAAGCCTGCAATAGTGATTCCCTGAAGTAGAATGGCTCTGATTTGGTCTTTATGTGAGCTGTCTAAGATCATATCTGACAGAACATTTGTCGCCTGTGGATCGTCTCTTTCAAGCTCATTTTGAATGATACCATCTACATAAGCCGCCCCTTTCATTACAACTCCAAAGACAGGTATTTTTTCATTATTTGTCGAGAAACGGTCAAATCCCCCGTCATCAATTCCGATGATAGGGGTTTTTGACTTAATGCTTCGCCATTGTCTGATGGATTCAAACACTTTTTCCCGTGCAACCTCAATTCAAAATATATTCAATATGAATCTCGAGATTGGGCAATAAATGCGTTTCCACGAAGACTCCAAAGCTCATCTTTCAGCATGTCACGGATAGCAAATCTTATGGCTTCACTTCGATTTGGATATCTACCCGTCCTTACTAGCTCATCAAGGCCACTAACCTGATCGTTTGGTAGATGCACTGTGATTAATTTCATCATTATTCATTCAACCTCTTTCAATGTTATACACTTAATCAGGTCTTTTCGCTTTAAAAGAGACATAATTCTGGGGTAATATCCCCGTCATTCGCAGGTAGTACAGCGAGCTGGTACACGATTTTGTCCAGAATTATTGGGATTCAAAGATTAATCTCATTCGATTCCTGTTATGAATCAAATTTGATCGAATTACCCTTATTTCCACATGAAAGACTACGTTTAAGAATAAATCTATTTTAGATAAATCGAATGTCGAAGTAATCTATTTATTATACTTCTGTTGCTGTTTAATTTGTTTTAAAAGGATTTGAATCAATCTTTCACTTAATCATAAATTGCTTTAGTTCTACAACCGTATCGACTCATTAGTACTTTCCCGAATGCTTTTATGAGAGGTGCACCAATTCCTAGTACATCGTTAATCGTGAAGAATCTGAAGGGATATCGAATAATTTTCATGTTTTTAAATTAAAAACTCAATTCCTCTAGTGGTGATGAAATACAGCTTCTTATGGAAAGTTCACTGGTTCATTTACTCCTAGAATAATTATTCGTGCCCCAGATTTTAATTTGACTTAGTTGTTTACAATGTGATATTCTATGACTCTAGTTTCTAACGTCCAAAAAGATGAAATAGATAGAAAAGCACCGTTCCTAACCCCTAACGCCATGACTGTCTTAGAAAAACGATATTTGCTTCAAAATGATAGAGGGGAAATCATAGAAACTCCCATACAGCTATTTTCACGTGTAGCAAAATCAATTGCCGCTAATGAGTCACGATATGGGCTTGATTCCTCTGAAATAGAGAAAAAGTTCTATGATATGATGGTTAACTTTGAATTTTTACCTAATAGTCCTACACTAATGAATGCAGGGACAAAAATTAATCAATTATCTGCATGTTTTGTATTGCCTGTAGAAGATGATATGACATCTATTTTTCAAGCAATAAAAAATGCTGCAGTAATTCATAAGTCAGGCGGAGGTTGTGTTGCAAAGGGAACACGAGTTTTCACTTCATTTTGTGGTGTCGAAAAAATCGATACAATTTACAATCATTTTTCAAAAAAAATTGACCCAATTTTTGAGGAGAATGCTGAGATAATTGATATATCAAATAAACAAGTGACAACTTTATCATTTGATCCACAAAGCGGTGAGATCATTTCAAAACCCATTTCAAAACTATGGAAATATAGAATCGATGCTAAATCAACTGTTAAGATAACTACAGAAGGGAAAAATTACATTTCAACTAGCAATTGGCATCCCTTTTTTGTCTGGAATGGAAGAGAGATTAGTGAAAAAAGAGCTGATGAGTTAAAAATAGGAGAATATTTGATAACCCCTAATAAAAGTGGGATCAAGAATTGGCCCTATAAAGCTTATCAAGTAATAAATGGGATCAAGTTAGATGAGAAATTTGCTTATCTAATCGGATTGTTTCAGACAGATGGATCGTTAAATCGTTTTAAGAATACCGTGACAGGGTGGGAGGGGCTTCGTCTTCGTTTTTTCTCTACTGATAATAAACTGCTTGAAGAATATAATACAATTCTAGAACAGATTACTGGTAATAAATACTCTATTCAGACTGATAAGAGAACTCTGCAGGGAAGTCGTATCCCTTTAAAATCTATAACTTGTTATGATTCAAAATTAAATGGAGCGATTGAAATAGCTAATAGAGGATTGGTTGGGAGTAAATCAAAGAGAGTACGCATACCAGAGCAAATTTTTAAATCACCCATTACCGTAATTTATGCATATATTGCAGCTGTTTTAGATGGGGATGGTCATGTCACCAAAAAAGAGAAAAAGATCCAATTTTCAACTGGTAGTAAAGAATTTAGTGAAGATCTAAGATCATTACTATCAGCGTTGGGAATTAAATCAAGATTTCGTGAGAGATTGGAGACAAGAATTAAACGACAGAGCCTTACTTATGAAATAACTATTAGCGGGATAGGGAATTTTCATTCGATATCTGAGAAAATACTCAAATATCTTATTGTAGATGAAAAAAGAGAACGGATTGAATCGTATCTGAAGAGACAGCATTCTTCCGAATCATGCCCGATCTCTTTTGTGATAATTGAACCATTTCTTAATAAAGCGGGGATTGAAACAGTTAATACAGAAATTTGGAGAAAATCTATTCAAATAGGGAAGAATAAATTCTTTTTAGGACGATGGAAAGAAAAGAATAGGATTAATGTAGTGAAAGTTGTAGAGTTAATAAAGGAACTTCTCATCGGATATAAAGATTCATTCAATGAAACGGAAATTAAATTTTTATACAAATTAACCAGAATACTTCCCTCACTTACCTCTATTATTGATATTTCTTCTGGAGAGGAGGTAGAATTCTACGATTTTACAGTTAAAGATACAAATAATTACCTCGCAGGAAATGGATTATTCTACATTGTTCATAATACAGGATTCGCTTTTTCTCGACTCAGACCTACTAATGACAAAGTTCAAACAACTGGAGGAGTGGCATCTGGGCCAATTTCTTTTATGACCGTTTTTAACTCTGCAACTGAAATAATTAAGCAAGGAGGAAGAAGGCGTGGAGCAAACATGGGTGTATTGCGAGTCGATCATCCTGATATACTTGAGTTCATTGAATGTAAACAGGATCTAGAGACTTTAAATAATTTTAATATTTCAGTAGGATTAACGGAAGACTTTATGCAAGCTGTTTTATCAAATTCCGATTACCCTCTCATAAATCCTAGAAATAACGAGACTACTGGTAAATTAAATGCCCGAACTGTCTTTGACAGAATCGTCCAAATGGCACATAATTCTGGTGAACCAGGAATATTATTTTTAGATCGAATCAATGCCGCAAATCCTACTCCTAAAATCAGTAAAATCGAAGCAACCAATCCTTGCCTTACTGGCAACACGTTAATAGCTACAGCCGATGGAAGGACTTCAGTTCCCATAAAAATTCTTGCTGAAGAATCAAAAGACGTTCCTGTATTTACTGAAGATAATCAGGGGAAAATTGCCATTAGATATATGAGAAGACCGAGATTAACAAGAAAAAATGTACCTGTGTACAAAATAACACTAGATTCAGGAGAGAATATTAAAACCACTGCTAACCATCGGTTTTATTTGAGAGATGGCACTCAGAAGAGAACGGATGAATTAAATCCCGGAGATAGTTTGCATGTTTTGACTAAAGTGTATCAGTACCAAAGAGGTAAATATTCTGTTAATCCTCATAAGAAATATGTACGAATGTACAACCGAGGGCATTCAGATAAATCAGAACATACAGTTCTAGCCAAATTTTTCCATAATAATGATATAGAAATACCTGAAGGTTATGTTGTTCATCATATTGATTTTAATTCTGAAAATAATCATCCTTCAAATCTAGAAATCATGACTTCAGAGGAACATAATTCATTACACAACTTATCTAAAAAAGGAAATAGAAATCCAATTTTTAAAATAAAATCAGATCCAGATAAATGGGAAGAATACAAGGCAAAAAATCCGTTTTATCACCCTACTGGAGAGAACAATCCAAGATACGGTGTGAAAGTAACAGAAGAAACAAAGAAGAGAATCGGAAAATCACGGAAGAAGTCATACGAAGATAATCCAGTACAAATCCAAGTTCTTTCCGAAATCGCACGAAAGAATTGGAATGATCCTGATTATGTTGATAAAACGCAAAAAGGTTTTCTACGAAAAGCACAAGTAAAATTGAAAGAATGTCAGCAACAAACAGATCTGAAATGCTCTTTAAATGGAAACAGCGTTATGGTTGAGAAGACCTGTGAGTATTGTGGGAAAAACTTTCATATTAGCTTCAGTAAGAGAGAGATTAGTTCGTGTAGAAAAGAGTGTTTTATGGATTTCTTCAATGAGAATGAGGAAATGATTCAGAAACGGACACGAGGAGTAAGACGTACCTACCAGATACAATCTAAGGAAAAACGTGAAAACCAGCTACAGTGTTTTATTGATTTAAAGAGAAAATTAAACCGTGATCCCTTGAAAAAGGAATGGGAGAACCAATGCAAAAAATCTTCAATACCCTATAGATTAGGAACAGAATTCGGCTTTAAAACTTATACTGAACTCAAAAATTCAGCCCTCATGTACAATCATACAGTTCTCGCTGTAGAATTATGTGGGGATGAGGATGTATACAATGGGACAGTTGATGATTTTCATAATTTTTTCATAGGTGGGTTTAAAGAAGAAAAAACAGGAAAAGAAAGAATAAAATTCGTCAAAACTCAGAACTGCGGTGAGCAACCCTTATTACCATATGAATCGTGCAATTTGGGCTCAATAAACCTTGGAAAGATGGTTAAAACTGATTCCACTCAGACTTATGGATATAGCATAGATTTTGAGAGGTTAGAACAGATTACTCGACTTTCAGTGAAATTTTTAGACAATGTGATTGATCTTTCCACTTTTCCACTACCAGAAATAGAAGAAATGACAAAATCTAACCGTAAAATTGGACTTGGAGTGATGGGTTTCGCAGATCTACTAATCAAATTAGGAATCTCCTATGATTCACTGGAGGGTCTCGGAATCGCGAAAAAAGTGATGAAATTTATTCATCAAACTGCACTTCAAGCATCACAAGATTTGGCAAAAGAAAGAGGTTCATTTCCAAATTTTCCAGAAAGTACGTTGGCCGATCACTACACGATGATGAGGAATGCAACATTAACTACTTTAGCGCCTACAGGGACTATTTCAATTATTGCGGGATGTTCCAGTGGAATAGAACCTTTATTCATGTTAACCTATGAAAGACGAGTTCTTGATGATGATATTCTGGTTGAAGGATATCCATTTTTTGTGGAGAAAGCAAAACGATTGGGCTTTTACTCACAGGACCTGATGAAACAGGTGGCATTGACTGGTTCAATCTCAGAAATTGAAGAAATACCCGAGGATATCAAAAAAGTCTTCGTCACGGCACATGATATAACGCCCGAGGCCCATGTGAGAATGCAGGCTGTTTTTCAAGGATCTGGTGTAGATAATGCTGTCTCGAAGACAATTAATTTTCCTCACGAGGCCTCTTTAGAAGATATACAACAAGCCTACCTCCTTGCATATGAATTGGGGTGTAAGGGCATAACCGTTTATCGTTCAGGTTCCCGCGCTTATGATGTACTGTCAAAGAAAGGAACGAATGAAGAATCCAGTGTTGTTGCTGAACCAATTAAAATTAAAAAACCGCGACAAAGACCCAATGTCACTCAAGGAATTACTGAACGAATAAGAGTTGGTTGTGGGACAAATTTATTTATTACAATCAACGAAGATGAAGAAGGTCTAACAGAACTGTTTTTATCCTTGGGTAAATCAGGAGGATGTGTAGCTTCTCATATTGAGGCGATGGGAAGGCTCATTTCATTGACACTACGTAGTAGAATTGATCCTGAAGAAATTATTTTACAATTAAAAGCGATCAGATGTCCTTCACCGACTTTCGGACCAGAAGGACCAGTCCTTTCATGTGCTGATGCAGTTGCTAAATCCGTCGAAAGGTTTATCGAACAATATAGTCAAAATGGGAACGAAAAAAATTCTGTCAATGAGGGACAAAAAGATGTTAAAGAGTATGGTGACCCAGAAACGCTTTATTTAACTCATACAACATCAGGATTACGACCAGAATGTCCAGAGTGTGGTAATATTGTGGAACATAGTGAAGGGTGCATTCTTTGTCGGGTTTGTGGATATTCCAAGTGTGGATAAGTTGTTAAAACTCAGGATCCTCTAATGTAATGTCATAAAGGCTTTTATCGTCAAATTGCATGCTTTTTCTTCTGGTGATGCTTTATTTTAGTACATAGACGCACTAATGTATTCTATATTATTTCTATGAAATAAAATGTGTGATAAAGACAATTTATCTAAGTTTTATGTATAAGATTACACATCAAAGCGTTTTATCGGAATCTAGTGTAACAATATGCATAGTTAAATTAATAGGATAAAGTAATTGCTTATATGACTCTGCTTACTCGCTAAACAGAATGAACTATCAAATGTGAGTGATATAAGTAAGAAAGAGTATGTCGGAACTTCCTTTCAGGAAGAAGATTCAATATAGACAACGAAAAATTAAGTTAGAATATGTTACCAACTACCCAGATGTAAAAGGATTGTATGAAAATGAAATGGACAGATCTCGAAGCACCTAAATCTGCAATGGCCACTTTGAATCGTGTTTCGGGAATCACATTATGGGAAGAAATGGTACGAGACCGTAGAGATTTCTGTTTGTCTAAATGTCAAAACAACAAAGTTGTCAATATGTTAAGACCAAAATGCACGGATCGTCGCTATTTGGATGTCTTACTGCTAAAACGTGAAACTAAAAAAAATATGCCTATGTTTTGCTACTCTCAAAGGATAAAGGGTTTATTACGTTCATTTCAAGAAGGGGAATTTTTATTACCTGACGTTTATATTTATTTAGACGATTATTGGAAGATCATTCATGAAAAACAGGCAAAAGCTAGAAGAACAGCATCTGATTTTCTGAAACGAACAATTATCAAGGGAAAAGAAGTCTTACCAATGGGAAATGTGGATCAACTCATTGAAACGCATTTTGTAAGAGGGCAAATCTTCTGTCTATGGCCTAAACTTGATCTATGTCTTGTAAATGCACAAGAAACAAGTATTCATAGTTTAAAAATGCTCAGTTCCATCGTAGAGACCCTTGCTGAATCGTATGGTTTAGATATCGATCTTATGATAGAGGGTAATTTTGCCGAACTTCGGTTCCAAAACTTAGTGATTGGGGATCCCAGTCTAGTAGAAGCTGAATTAGAGAAATCCACATCTTTTACTGGATATTCTGAAGATGAAATTTGGGCTGAGATCAATTTACCTTCAGATTTTGAAGAAGAAGGATCTGACTTTAAAGTAAAGGACCTTCATCTAATTTTCCAAACAGTGGACCGGGTAGTTGAATTAGGAGAGCAGGATGCATCACAAAAAACAGAAGAAGTAGAGGTTCAAGTTGACGATATACCTATTGAAGTAAATAAGGAATCAAAAATTAGAAAAACTTGACGATATCCAGATTCCTTTCTTCTGAATTTTTATCTTATAGGAGAATTAGGTTTTAAATAAGAGAAAAAATTAGTTTCTCTGAACCTCCTTAAAAGGGTCTGAAGTTAATGTTTGCTATCCAAAAGAAAGACGGTTTAGGGCGTATAGGTACTCTCATAACAACCCATGGGAAAATTTCCACTCCTGTTTTATTACCTGTTGTTAATCCAAACAAGCAAGAGATTACTCCGTCTGATATGGTCAAATGTGGGGCTGAGGCATTCATTACGAATTCATATTTATTATATCGAAACCTTACAAATAGAGAATTTGCACTAAAACAAGGATTACATAGATTAATTGATTTTAATGGCCCCATAATGACTGATTCAGGTGCATTTCAGCTCATGGAGTATGGGGAAGTATCAATCACTAATCCATTGATTACGACGTTTCAAGAACAGATCCATAGTGATATAGGAGTGTTTTTGGATATACCAACAAAACAGGTAGAGTATGAGAAAGTCAAGTCTACGTTGAAAACAACACTAATCAGAGCTGATGAACATATTCAATGTCGAGATCCCTCGAGTAAAATTTTATGGGCGGGACCTATTCAAGGTGGAGAATTCTTAGACTTAGTTGAAGAATCGAGCAAGGAAATGGCGCAAAAAGCTTTTTCTGTCCATCCGCTTGGCTCTGTCGTCCCTTATTTAGAACGTTATAATTTTGATATCGTAATAAAGATGATATTGACGGCAAAACAGCATCTCCCTCTAAATCGCCCTATCCATCTTTTCGGTGCTGGACATCCGATGTTTTTTGCCATCTCCGTTTTTCTTGGAATTGATATGTTCGATTCTGCAGCGTACTTCCTATATGCAAGAAAGGGGCGGTATTTAACTCCATTTGGTACTCATTATTTGAGTGATCTTCAGTACTTTCCTTGTTCCTGTAGTGTATGCTTATCTTATAAAGTAAAAGAGTTACAGCAACTTGATCATACGACTAAAACCCACTTATTGGCAAAACACAATCTGAATGTCAGCTTCGAGGAAATTCAAAGAGTTAAACAAGCTATAATTGAGGGAAGATTAACTGAACTGGTTTTATCTCGGACAATGAATCATCCCTCTCTAGCTCGGTTGATACCTATTCTATTTGATCATTCTACTTCCACGTTTATTGAACCATTTACCCCAATCTCCTCAAATAGAGCAAAATTGTTTACCCATCCAGTGTCTAAGATACATCCACAAATTATACGATATAAACATAGAGTTCTCGAGAGGTTTTTTACCTGGAGTTCTCAACTGGTTTTGGCACGTGACTATCGTAAGATACGATCAACCAGGGATTTTCAAGTAGTAAAAATTTCCCCGTTATTTGGGGTAATTCCAGATGAATTACAAGGAGTTTTTCCACTTGTTCAGCATGAAAGAATACCTATGGATTTTACTGAACAGGATATAAGATTTATAGAGAATTTTATTGAGAAATATAAGCTAAAGTTTCAAGAAATACGTCTTCATTCAGATTTGGGAATTCAGAGTGAGATCCTTAAATCATTTGAAATTAAGGACAAGGAAAAGAAATCTTCCAAACCTTCAGACCTGATAAAGCTTAAGGCCTTGATAGATTTCCAATTTGGATCTGGAGCTCACAATGTTTTTGATGAAATGCCTGTTTCTGTTAATCGTTCACCAAAAACCGGAATTTTAAGAAATTTCATGCATAATGACAAAATAATTGGCACAATTAGACCAACAGATTTTTCGATTGTTCCCTCAAAGATGTTTGCTGCAAAACTATTAGAGTTTATCCCCTCCCCAAAGTTACGAGTAATTGCAACTAATGATAGTATTCCTTTTATCGCTAAGAATAAGGATCTTTTGGCAAAGTTCGTAACATCTGCAGATCCAAACATCAAAAGTGGTGAGGAAGTTTTCATTATGGATGAGAAAAATAATTTTATCAATTCTGGTCGAGCCCATTTATCTGCAGCTGAAATGATTCAGTTTGACCATGGAATTGCTGTGAGAGTTCGAAGATAAATTGGATTAATTTAGGGTAAAGTGTGAATAATTTTTTGATTACAGTCCTGAAGGAGGAAAATGGCAAAATGTTAGCTTTTATATTACCACTCGGAATGTTGCTTAAAGGAGGAAAAACCTTTGCCCCAAAGAACCAGAAGGAAAAATTTGCTGGAAATTTCAAACCAGCCCGAACTCTGGATATTCAGTAATTCATTATCAGAAAAATGGATAACTGAAGATGATCTCAAAAATCCGTTCTTTGAACGACAAGTAACAATGCCTATCTCGCTCCCTTCTGGCACTGCCATATTTAAGATTGAATCTGATGGGACTCAGGGTGATGTCATCTCTTTTTCAGTAGCTCATTCTTCCGAAATTCATCTCTTCCAGCTTTTGGATCTCTCTCAAGCATCAGAATTTAAACAAAGAGTCTTATCATTTGTAAACACTGTTTATAATGAGAATTTCGATTTTTTTAGTTATTTGCAGCCGTATTTTTTACCAAAATTAAGGGAATTTGGAGTAATGGACATTCTTGGAGAATCATCAATCCAGGATTTAGCAAATTACGGGGTAAAATCGAGAATTCTGCAACGGATATCAGATCCTATTCAGGGTTATGAAGTCCCCCAATATTGGCGTGTGAATAGAAGTCTCATAACTTTAGTAAAAACTGATATACATAATGAAAAGAGAATTAACTCCCTTCGATCCACTATCTGTGACCGGTTAGCAAAGCATGCAGTAATAGAAAGTCTCCGGTGCTCTGTTATTGCATTAAAACATTATGCCGATCTACTTGATGGAATGACCTCTGAATCGAAGATAGAATATGCAGATGAATACTTGGAGCTTGCAGAGGGTTTATATCAGTTAGGAGAATATCAAGATTCGGCTGTGTTTTATTCCAAATGCCTTTCTCATTCAAACTTTGAAAATAAATCAGAAGACGTTAGGAACAACATTTTAGCTGCTCTAAAATCTTCTATAGAACAATTAGAACCCCAAGAGTTCCTTGAATATGCATTATTTGCAGCTCGAGTAGCCCGTGGATATGAGGAGAAATAATTTTCAATAATTCATTGAAAGCTATCATTTGAGGATTTGATCGAATAAATTCAACTCAAGAATCTTAGAACCGTAGAAGATTTCAGCATACGTGCATCCAACAAGGGAACCGAAATATCGCCCCATGCCTTCGATCCATGCTATTATTGGTGGATTATAAGATGGATGGGCTCTAAATTGCGATTCATAAGCGAGTAAGGCCTTTTTCTTAGTTTCAAAATGTTTACTAATATCAACTGTAAATTGTAGTGGTTGAGTTTGAGAAAATAATTCACGAGCTGTATAATAGTAAAACACGTTTTCTATACGCCATGGCTCTAATCCATCAAATGAATGCTCCCATTTTGATAATCTACTATAAAAAATAGCTGCGTCGAATATCAGTTGACTCTGATAATGATCAGGAGATGCCCCTGGAGTCATACCCTGCATTCCAATGACAATTTTTGGTTTCATTTTGCGAAATACTTTAGCAAGTTTCATACGTGCTTCAATATTGTCTAGGAGTGTTCTATTTGGTAGATCAAGAGTAACTCGTTCTATTCCCAAAATCTTTGCCGCTTTTAAGGATTCATCAATACGAACTTGTGGATCATCGTTAAAAGGAGTTGGTTCACCGTTTGTTAGGTCTATAATTGCTATTTGATAGCCCATTTCCGATAGTAATGCCAGTGTACCCCCACAACCAATTTCTGCATCATCAGGATGAGGTGAAACTGCAATTAAATCAAAATTATTGCTCATAAGACCATTCTATCCTTGGATTCCTACAAGATTGACTAAAGTAAAAAACTACTCTACATCAATTATGGCTTTCACATAAAAATCGTGTAATATGATATACGCTAAAAATAACATCTGAATATCATTTAATATAGAAAGATAAGATCCTTCCAGAATTTAGCATTCCTTTTTAAGTAGAAGGATAATAAGAAAATCGACCGACAAGTGAGATAAGTGTTAGGAATTTGGTACCTTTCCCAGCAATTTATCGTTCTAAGTGATTCTTAGTCTTTATTTCAAAGTAAAAATTTTCGAGGAACATTCATTGAGTCAAGAAGAAGAACTAGTGTTTGAAGAGTCGCAACAAGGGATCAAAATTGTTATCTGGGGACCAACGTTGGCAGGGAAAACCACAGCTTTAAGTTTATTCCATGCAATCAAGAAAAAAGAAGATCCTGAGAGTGTTTATAACTTTTTAAAACTTGAAGATAAAGCTACAGAAAGAACTATTGGCTTTGACCAAGCTACGTTCGGTTTAGGAGGAGGTCCAGGTAAGGGATTCAAGTACCATCTTTTTACAACACCTGGGCAAGACAGATTTAAATCTATGAGGAAGATTGTCATTAATGGACTTCATGGATTAATTGTTGTTATTGATTCGGAAAAAGCCCGATGGGAAGAGAATAGGGACAGCTTAAAAGAACTTTTTGAAGTCTCTGGAGATAAAATATACTCCGGAGATATAAAAATTGCCATAATGCTAAATAAAATGGATTTACCTGTTGAATCTCGTATCAGTGCTGCAGATGTTGGTAGATTAATGATCGAGGCAGGTGTCTCTGATAAATTACGGGATACTTTCGCAAGTACGTTTGAAGTAAGCTGCTTAGATGCCTTGAGCGCTTTACGTGATGCATGGAATAAGGGAGAATGGAATCCCAAGCAACGCCCTCAGGCGGTACAGAGAATTATTCAACCTATTCAAATGGTAATTCGTGATATCCTAATTTCAGAACTCCAAAAACGTTGAATAAATTATCTGGAGTGCTACTGGAACTTATTTTTGAATTTCTTGAGAACTTCCTCGACAAAAATAATATTATACCGTTTTTATCATTTAGGAATAATACATTTTTAGGTTGAATTTGTGAAGTTTGCAATAGATTCAGATTCGATATCAATTTTGACGACTTACACTTAATTAATATCTAAGTATCTCTTGAGGACTAATAATGAAGAAAAATAGACTACAGGAAATTATTGAGGGTCGCCATAAACTTGAAGAAAAGGAGAGATTACGGTTAGACCTCAAACCTTCTGAAATTCCTAGTTTACTAAAAGGAGAGGCCGCTTTATCCCCTACTACAAAAGCGGGGTGGCAAACCGAGGGTATTATACGCGCAATTATTTCAAACCTCCATAATGGAAAAAATTGGGAAGAGCTTTTCATTTATGGGGGTAGTGGAAAAGCGATGAGGAATTGGAAGGCCTTTTACGAAACCATCGACATGCTAAAATCTTTGGAGACAAATGAAACCCTTTTTATGCAATCTGGAGTACCTTATGGAAAAACCATAACTCACGAATTTGCCCCACGGTGTGTTGTGACAAATTCAGTCATTGTTCCGAACTGGACACAGTCCTTTCAAGAAATGGTTGACGCAGGACTGACAGTTTATGGTCAAATGACTGCAGGAAGTTGGATTTTTATTGGATTACAAGGGATAATCCAGGGGACATATGAAACAATGATTGAAGCAATAAAATCCGCTGAAACAGCAGTTAACTTTAGTAAATTAAATTCATTTGAACAAAAAATCATCGTTACCGCGGGCCTTGGTCTAATGGGAGGAGCTCAAGCCTTAGCCATTAAAATGACTGGAAAAATCGCGCTTATTGCCGAGATTGACCCCTCAAATCTAGATCGGATGTACAACGAAGGCCGAGAAAAAGGAATCCCATATCTAGATATCAAGGTTACTTCTATCGAAGAGGGTGTAAAACTTGCACAGAAGTATGCGGAAAAAGATGAACCAACCTCTATTGGAATATTATGTAATGCCGTGGATTTGCTTGACTATTTACTAAAGTATGAAATTACTCCTCATGTTCTTACTGACCAAACTTCAGCACATGATATGTTAAATGGATATGTTCCCTCTGGTATGTCTTTTGCAGAAGCAGTGGCCCTTAGAAAATCTAATCCTCAAAACTATAAAAAATTAGCCTTTAAAACAGTAAAAAAGCATGTAGAACTAATGGTAGAGCTACAGAAAAGAGGATCGGAAACATTTGATTATGGAAATAATATTCGGACACAAGCGTTTAAGGGGGGCTATGGTAATGCTTACGATTTTTCAGGCTTTGTTCCAAATTATATAAGGCCATTGTTTTGTGAAGGAAAAGGACCATTTAGATGGGCCGCTTTATCTAACAATCCAGAAGACATTTTGACAACTGATAAATATGCTAAAATGCTTTTTCATGACGATTCAATGCTAGTTAAATGGATCAACCTCGCGTCAGAGTATATTCCTTTTGAGAAAGGCCTACCCGCACGAGTATTTTGGGCAGGTTACAAAGGTAGAGCAGCATTTGGTATGTTGTTAAATAAACTGTATGCCGATAAACTGATAGATGCACCCGTAATAATAGGTAGAGATCATTTAGATGGAGGATCTGTAGCAAGTCCTTTTAGAGAAACTGAAGGGATGAAGGATGGATCAGATGCGATAGGTGATTATCCAGTACTGAACCTTTTGGGAAATTCTCTTTCTGGTGCAACATGGGTGAGCTATCATGGAGGAGGAGGAGTCGGGGTCGGATATTCCCTTCATGCTGGACAGGTATGTGTTGCTGATGGTACTCAAATTTCACAGGAACGATTATTTAGAGTACTTACTTGGGATCCTATGTCAGCAATATTGCGTCATGCGGCTGCAGGGTACGATAAATCTATTCAGATTGCAAGAACAAACGGAATCATCGTTCCTGGAATCACCGAAACAAAATTTGTTGATTATAGACAATTATATGAAGAATTGATTTCAAAAGTCAAGGAACGTACTGGAATAAGTTTATTTCCCCCCTCAGACAACATCAATTTTCAGATCCTTTAGAATTGCATCCAACTAAAGAATTAATTACTACAAATTACTTGAAATATTTAATCAGAAGGGTTCACAATGGACAATCTAACACAAGAATCACCGTCAATCTCTCAGTGGATATCAAAGCACAAAGGAATTACTTTCTCATTAGGATTTGGTATAATATTCACAGGTATAGAAGTACTCTCAATTTTTGGATTCGACATAACCACTAGTGGCCCAATGTTGGTTATGATGCAAACTATTCTGTTAATAATCATCTTCTTTGGGATGATGATTTTTATCTATAATTTTGGATACTTAGTAATCATGTTGACCGTTGATGAGGGTTTAAATGATGAGGAAGTAATTTTACTTAAGTGGATATTACGTAGAGCTGCATTGATATCGGTAGGATGGTTTGTTGGTGTTATTGTATTGATGTTAACCTTGAGTGATCAACCGTATTTATTAGCTGGAATGAATTGTCTTCTATTAGCCTTATTATTCATTATTCTTAGGAAAGGTGAGAATCCTTTAGTTGAAGGAGTCTCAATTTAACTTTCCCTCCTCTATTGTTGGAAATGTAATGTATGGTTGATCCTAAAGGAAAATCACAGGAAATTTTTGAAGTACAACTATCATTTTCAGATTTTATAGGAAATCATTCATTGAAACTTCTCCTCATTCTTCTAGCAATCGACCCATCCTTGAGTGGAATGATTATTAAGGGGAATACAGGGACTGGTAAATCATTAATTCTTAAATTATTCAGGCAACTCAAAATACCCGCTGTTTTTCATAGGGATTGTGATTTTAACTGCTCTCCTAATAGTGAAACTTTGTGTGAAGAATGTAGTAGCGAAATTTTATTATCCCATACTAATAATATCAAGAGTTCTCATGTTCCCATTATTAAGATGCCTGTTTATACCTCACTCGATAATTTAATTGGGAATCTCGATTTGCAATTCGATTTCCGTCCTGGTATGCTTGGGAAGGCTAATAATGGATATTTAATTGTTGACGATTTTCATTTACTTACAGAAGAAACAAAAGCTGTTCTTTTGAATATATGGCAAAGAAAAGTAAACTCTGTTCAGAGGAATACTGTCTCCTTAGAACACCCCAGTAATTTTTGTTTGATATCTACATACAATCCAGTATTCTATGATAAAGAACCCAGCTGGATGGATAGGTTTGCTTTTTCTTTCCCCCTACATTATGACCAGACTGTTGAGACTCATCTTGATATCATGAATCAAAACCTATACAAAGAAGATGCACAAGAGATTGCACACATAGAGGAAATATATGACGAAAATTCTTCCCTTATAAAGGAAATCATCCGTTCTCGTAAGCTATTGGGTAAAGTATCGATTTCTTCTGATCTTGTTTTGTTTATCGCGAAAATTTGCAGTTTCAAAGGTCTAGATGGCGTAAGAGCCGATATTTCGTTTGTAAAAGGAGCAAAAGCTCTAGCTAGCTTTCACAATCGGACCTATGTGACTAAGGAAGACATTTTATTTCTTATCGCGCCTGTTTTATCCCATCGTTTGTCAACTAGGGGCCTTAATGAATTGATGGAATCATTAGATGGCATGCAGGCTAGTGAAAGAGTTGAATCTAGGAAGAAAGGTTTGAAGCAGGAATTGACAAGTGATTTTCCTCAAAAAAAGGGTAAAACATTCTCTTTTTTCTCAATAGTAGAAAAAATAATTCCATTTATTAGTATACTTTTCATTTCTTTTGTTATTAGTGCTTTACTCGTTAGATTTTTTTTTACACCTAGAGTGTTCATGTTTATTTTTGGTATTTTATCTTTATGGGGTTTTGGCTCCTTTTTGCTTTACATTTTGGTACGGAGACGCAAAAAATTGTTACTCCAATACAGAAAGAAAGAAGATCAGCAAGATCAACCCCCTGATGTAAGTTCCTTTTCAAAAGTAAAATCTCTACGTTTAACAGAAACGACAAAAGAAGAAACTCGAGAGTTCAAGAAGAAACCTGAGCTTGATATTGAGGAAGATAAATCTACTCGTGGAAAAATTTTTCGATTTATAGGACTTCAAAAACGAAGAGGGATGATTACTTTATCACAGAACCAAAGATATTGGATTTATATTTATGGAATCTTCATGATTTTCATTAGTATCATTCTTTACACAATTTTGATAATATACCTACCTGCAGAAATATGGGTTGCTATTTTATTCCTACTTCTCTGCCTTTTAACAATAGGATTCCTCCAACAATACAATCAGGAAAAATGGAGAATCAGACGAGTGGCAGATGTTGGGGCATCAGCTGAAGAAACTAGTACCATGATAGATGGAGAGGGAATTGGCTCTCATATATCTCCAACAAAGAATCAAAATCGAGATTACAATTTAATGGAAGAATATGGGAGAAATATATGGCGAAAATTATCTAATTTAAACATGGTTCATCCTGAAACGGAAAAAAATGTGAAAAATCGACTGTTATTAGATACCAAGTCAGAAGGTACACACAAATCAATATCGAGAATAACTGGTGAAAGATTACCACAGGAAAGAGGACTAATCGATACGAAATTTCGATATCAGGCTGGTAAACGAGCTTTAAGTCTAAGTTCATCTCAAACAGGACGAATTGTCGGAAGTAAACCTTTCAAGGAATCTCCTAAGAATATTCATATAATGGCAACTATAATGAATGCCTTAAGACATCAGAAACGCAGAAAATTAAGGGATTCAACAAAAAAGATTGAGATTAAGCTAGCAGATGTTCATGAAAAAGTGTACTGTGCACGAGTGTCAGCTACAATAATTTTCGTGCTTGATCTATCTGAATCTATTATGAATGTAATCAATACTGTTTCAGCTTCAGTAAATTGGCTAAGTAGACAAGCGTATTTATATCGTGATAGGGTAGGCCTTGTAGTTTTACAAAAAACACAGGCAAAGGTGATACAGGCTCCAACTTCAAACCTAAATTTAGTGAAGCGAAAATTACAAGAATTAGAAGTATCCGGATCCACTCCTTTACCCTCAGGTATACAAAAATCGTTAGATTTAATCCGGATTGATCGTATCAGAAGCAATGATGAAACTATTCCGATGATAGTACTAATAACTGATGGTGCTTCAAATATCCCACTTTTAACAGATCCTATAACAGGAATTAAACGAGATAAACCAATTTCATCCCTTGGTATCGATTTGGCTATCAAAATGTCCATAAATGATTGTCTTATACTTGGACAACAGATAAAAAAAGACAAGATATCATTGGTAATTTTCAGCACGAATACTCAAGGAATGTATTTATTACAAAAATATCCTGGGAGGGGACAACAAACCCCTTCACAATTTTTGGATACACTTATGAAAACATCAGACTTTTTCCAAGGAAAACAATTTATTCACCTTTGGTCTTACACATTACTAAAAACGATGCAAAATATCACAGGAGGGCATTTATTTTTTCTAACAAAAGAATTTATAGATAATAATTTTGAAACGTTAAGAATAGCACGATCTAAAATTATAGCTAGTATAAACGGGTGAACTTTGATTGGGAAAACAGATAATAAGCCTTCCTAAGCAACTTTATCGACAAGGAGAACTCATTCAAGTAAGAATCCAATACTCACCGTCAGATTTTCCTATCCAGAAATGTGATATCAAATTAATTGGAAAAGAGAAAGTAGAATTCACCTTCCAATCTTTTACAGGTAAAAAAGGATTTCAACCAATTTGGGGTCTATTACTTCCGAGTAAACATTTTTATCAGGAAACCATTTTTTTAGATGAGCCCGTTGAGCTCGAGATATCGGGAAAAAGTCATGATGTAGCTGAAATCGAAATCCCCCTCAATGCCATACCTTCGTATTACGGAGAAAATGGAAAAGTAACATATTTTGTTCAAGTACGGTATGAAAGTATGACAAGAGTTGAAAAGAAAGGTGAAGTCCAAATTCTGATCGACTCAGACTATCAAACCAAAAAACAACGAGATACAGTTAATATAGGGTCAGGAAGTATAGTAATTGACCATCTAAGTCCCTTACTTATTAATCAGGAAAACCGCATTTTAATCAATACAGAGGAAATAAAGACCCCTATTCGATTGATGTTGACAGGACAAGAAACGGTGACAGCATCAGGTGTTACAATTAATAATCCAGTTAAAGAAGTTCCACTTGGGCAATTTTTTTCAAAGGAAGACATTACTGACTTTCAAATGAAGTTTATCATCCCATCAGGATATCAACAGAGTTTCGAGGGGCTGCATACACGACTTGAATACTCAATAGAGGTTCAGTCGGTACATTTGCTATCTCGATTTGGGATTAAACGCGAAAAAATTCGGACAATCTCCCGAATACCAGTCCGTGTAGAAGAAGGAACGCAAATTAATCAATAGATTCGATTCCTTGCGTAGTCCAAACGCTAAGTGAAAAAAATGACTCTTGCGACACATTAAAAATAGAAATGCAAAGATATTGGTTTACATGTTACGACGAGAATTAGAACCTATCTTAGATGACATCATTAATTGGAGCATAAGAATAATTGGAATTAGTGTCGTAATCTCAATTTTAAGTATTTTTATCACTGTAGATTTATCGGAATCCAGTACCTCATTTATTGAGATTTTTATCCTATCTGTCAGTAATTTTTCATTTTTTCTTGGCATGCTCGCAATCTGTGCTGGATTGTTAATAGTATTTTTCAAAAGACCTGAAGGATCAGGTTCTTCCATAAGAAACAAAGAGGAGTTTATACCAATATATAAGAAAGGACGAAGAAAAACTCCTGTTTCTCAATTAGAGAAGAAAATTCATTCAAACTCTAAAACATCTTCCAAGCGTGATCTAAAATTAATACTTAGTGGTATTATCTCAGTTGCATTTGCAATAATTATATGGATTGGCTACTCGGTTATTATTCTGATCTGATTCCTTGTGTTTAAGGTTGGAATAACGAAAAGGCAATCAATACTGGAAGAGGAGCAAGGCATAAGGCAATGAGAATCGCATAGGCGTTTCTAAGATCTTTATTCCTGTTGAAAAATAAATAAATAGATACAATTGACTTTTCCAAAAATAAAATCAAAAGGTAATTGTGAAGAACAGAATCTAATAAAGTAATTGCACGCAATTCTAGTTCTTCACCATTAAATCTAGTATGCCAAGGTGAGATAGGTTCAAGACCAGAATCTAGAATTGATAATACACTTCCATCATCGAACTCGACTTCTACCCAAGCATGCCATTTACCGATAAGTACATAACTATCGTACCCTCTTAAAATAAGAAGTGAACATGCTACAATTGCTAGTCCATCACAATCATCTGATCCGCTTTTTAAAACCTCTGAAATACTTGGCCGGTAATCCCAGGACAAATAATTTATGATATCTTCGTTATATGTTATTCGTTGGCGTATAAACCTGCCTACAGCGTAAACTTCTAATGCCTCAGGATCAGTTGGGTATGAAGACAGAGCTAAGAAATCATTCGCAAAGTAGTATTCAAACTCATAATTTAAAACCTGAATTTGAGGATCTTGGGGTTGAATTGAATCTGTAAGAGCAATTCGATGATTTACCTGATCAGACCAAGCAAGGGGATTGGGTGTAAACCCTGTGAATAGATAAATTATAGTAAGGAGTCCTGCAACAAGTAGTTCTTTATGTGAAATAATTCGAGGACTCATTGTTAATACTTCTTAGGATTAAAATTATTAAAATCTTCTTAAGCGAAATAATGATCTTTTTGTCTAAATGTCTGTCATTTCATCTAATAGCTTAGAAATCTATATCAATCTTTATCTTAGTGCAATCTGTTCGGAAAGGAAACTATTTCCATATAATTTATATTAATTTCTTCGTTTGTGAAGTAAACGGAATATTCCTATTTGGAACAACCAATAATAATGCTATTGAACACGGTTACCCTTTTCATCCTCGGAGTTGTCTTTCTCAAGAATTTGGGTCACATTTTCAGCTGCTTTTTTCCTTGATGCGATAAATCGATCTTTGGAAATTTGATCTAATCGATCAACCATAGGTTGTGTCAATAAAGTCCTTGAAGGTATACTCTCCTGTAGAGTGTGAACTTTTCCCTGATAATAAACTGTTGTGAGGAAAAAGAAAAGCATTCCGATAAAAAATAATGGGAGAATATCATAATGTTCTGGTTTACTTTGAAAGCGGTTTAAACTACTATCAAAACTCAAGAGATCTATGTAAAAATCTTTTGTTAAAGAATATGCAGCCCTATAATTCATCTTATTGTACTCATTGAGGATGTCGTTATATGAAGCGTTCAAATACAGGAGATAGGTTTGAAGATTAGGATTATAGGTTATGGAGTCAATTCTCTGATATGCATTATTAATTTTGAATAAAGATGCTTGAAGTAATGTATCGATTTGTCCACGTTGGATATTATCCTTTGCAAAAATACTAAACTTCGAAGCATGAGTATAATAAGTCATAGGATCATTTACGAAATTTCCAATCATCCCAAATTGAAACGGATGCATTAAAGCAATTTGATGTCCAAGCTCATGAATTATAGTTTGGGTTAATCCTTGTAAGGGTTGAGGATTCGATCGATTATTTCCATATGTCAAACCATAGTCGTGACTGATGATGGTTAATGGAATATCATTTGTACCTCTTAATGCGATTCCTAAAAGGCCTGGTTCCATCTTCGCCTTTTCTGGAATAGCGAAAGTCGCATTGTCAAACAAAAAAGCGAATGTTTGAAAATGAGAGGTATAAAACGCTTTATATTCCTGTTCAAAATAACGAGAAGATTCTGTATAAAGTTTATAGTACATTGGTAAGAGATCTACAGAATATTCCCAACGTGAATTTTTATTAAATTCTCCCCAATGGACTGTTGAATCTTGAACTTCATTGTAAAGATCTGGTATATCAGAAAGGTTAACAAATCTGACTGAAGCTTCAATATTATACCATGGAAGTATATCTCTAAACACTTCTTCAATGAGGGTGGTGTTAACAGTCCAATCAAGATCTGATGTTGGAATTCCAGTTAAGTTGTTGAGGACTAGAATGTCGAATGCATAGTGAAGTCCTGTATCGAAGTCACCCATAGGGGTTAAAGGTTTATAAACAAAATCCTGAACCCAGAGGTTTCTCTCAATTTCATATATCCATTCAGCGAGATATTCTGCTAGTCTATTTCGTCCATATGGAGTATTAAGATTATATAATGATGTCAACTCTTGAATGGTACTATTCTGTCCACTATCTCGTAGGACATAAGAATCTGCTGATAGATCAAGGTAATACAATCTTTCTTGATTCCCATATCCGATCATATAGTTCCGCCCAAAAGGAGCACCAGAATCTGGATCGATATATGTCTCATTATACCAATGCTGTTTGTATTCTGTATCATCGAGATTAGAGAAATTTCCTATTATTAGGCTATATCCAGGGATAGGAACTTCCCCCGTCAGTTGACCATAATTATCAGCTAACCATTCAAGAGTATCACTGGCCGAGATATATTTTCCTGTGTCGCTAGTGCCATCAGAATGGTTTATAGTGTCTGGTATAGCAGTGGCATTCAAGAATGTAAAAAATGAGGTGTCAAAATTAGTGGGAGCGAGTTCATAAGTATGATTTACAAAGAATAGTTTTTCAGTGTAGTCTTGATCGAAATAACTATACACATTTTGTTCAAGCAGTGATTCAGCAAGAGGATTTTGAGGAGTACCAAGAATGGAGCTCATAATGGCGTGATCGAATCCTGTGAATATAATTCTCGATCTTATTGTACTTGATTGGTAAGGAAAATTAGGTATAGTATAATAATCAGCTGCAACTGGGGTAATATCGATTGTAGCATTAATCAATATTAGAAGAAGGCCTATAAATACAATTTTTTTTCGATTTGAATTCATTTTGGGTACACACCAATTCTTGGTGAATAAATTTTCTCTTTTATCTGAATCTGAGATACCATGAAGGTTGTTACAGAAAATCTTTGGAATATGAAAAGTTTCACTGATCTGGCAGGATAATCTTAGCTCGATGACTGCTTCAACTAGTACCAATGTTCACCAAAAAAGGAGTGAAAGAAAAACTCGTGTGAGTTAAAGAGTTTTCTAAGGTTTTTATCCTGACATTTCACTAGTAGCTGTAGTCTGAACCTCCTAATGGGAAGTGACATGCAATGAAGTGATCTGGAGCAATTTCTTCCAATGGAGGGTCTTCTCGTGAACAAATACCCTTCGCATACATGCATCTAGGAGAGAACCGACATCCAGGGGGTGGGAAGATAGGACTAGGGACATCTCCACGGAGAACAAGTCGATCCATCTTTCTCTGAAGATCTAAACTTGGAACAGCTGAAATTAATGCTTCGGTATACGGATGGGCAAAATTACGGAAGAGTTCCTCAGTTGGAGCTTTTTCGACAATTTTTCCAACATACATTACAGCAACTTCTTGTGTTAAATGCCGAACAACTCCCAGATCGTGCGCCACAACTAGATAGGTTAGACTAAATTCCTTCTGAAGATCTTGAAGGAGATTCAGTATTTGTGCTTGAATTGATACATCTAGCGCTGATACAGGTTCATCGGCAACAACAAATTTTGGATTCAGTGCTAGGGCGCGAGCGACTCCAATTCTTTGACGCTGTCCCCCGGAAAACTCATGGGGAAAACGATAGTAATGGTCAGGAGCAAGTCCTACTGTCTTAAGGAGGTTAAACACGATTTCTGACCGTTCAGTTGCATTTGCAACTCCATGAACCTCTAGAGGTTCACCGATTATGTCTCCTACACTCATTCGTGGGTCTAAAGAGGAATAGGGGTCTTGGAAAATAATCTGCATATCTTTTCTTAATCGTCTAAGTTTTCGTCCTCGAAGCCGAGTTATATCCTGTTCTTCAAATATGATTTGACCTTCAGTAGCATTATATAACCTTAAAATACATCGTGCAGTAGTAGTTTTACCACAACCTGATTCTCCTACAAGACCAAGGGTGCTTCCTCTTTTGATTTTAAAGCTTACATCATCCACAGCTCTTAGTGTGAGAGTATCAGAAGAAAAGAGGCCTTTTGATACTTCAAAGTACATTTTTAAGTTATTTACTTCAAGTATTGTTTCTGGTTCCATAGTTGTTTTCACTCCTAGCTATATAGATGACATGATACAAGATGTCCTGGTTCAAATTCGAATGTTTCTGGATATGCTTCTCGACATTTGGACATTGCTTTTGAGCAACGAGGATGAAAAGGACAACCTGTGGGAGGATTGATTAAGTCAGGTACATCTCCTGGAATTGGTACAAGACGCTCGCGTCTCTGTGAGATTTTCGGTATTGATGCATGTAGTCCAAGAGTGTAAGGATGCTTTGGATTCTCAAAAATGTGTTCAACCAGGCCGAACTCGACAATTCTCCCTGCGTACATAACTGCGACTTTTTGACACAGCTCTACAACTAATCCTAAATTGTGAGTAATTAGGATGAGTGATGTCTGAATCTCTTCCATCAAGTTTGCCATGATTTCTAAAATCTGGGCTTGAATGGTAACATCTAAAGCTGTGGTCGGTTCATCGGCAATCAGTAGGCTTGGATTGCAGGAAAGTGCCATCGCAATTCCAACTCGTTGGCGCATTCCACCACTGAGCTGATGAGGGTAGTTTTCAACTCGATCTCGTGGATTAGGGAGACTCACCAAACTGAAATAGTCAATGACTTTTTCTAATATTTCATGTTTTGTTAGATTTTGATGTAGCGCAATTGCCTCAGAAACCTGCTCTCCAACAGTTAGAACTGGATTGAGAGAGGTCATAGGATCTTGGAAAATCATTGAAATTCGATTTCCACGAATTGCACGCATTTCAGCAGTTGAAATCTGATTAGAACCTAAGAGTTCAATTCCATCAAACTCAACAACCCCGCTCTCAATCTTCCCCGGGGGTGAAGGTATCAATCGCATTAGTGAGAGAGCAGAGACACTTTTTCCACAGCCTGATTCACCGACAAGACCTAGGCTTTCACTACGATTTATCGAGTAAGTTACTCCATTAACCGCTTTTACTACACCTTTCTTAGTATAGAAATATGTTCTAAGATCATTGACATCAAGTAAAGTTCCAGTTGCCATAGTGATTACACATCCGTTGTTCGTGGATCTAAAACGTCACGAAGCCAATCTCCAATCAGATTAAATCCTAAAACGACAATAAATATTGCGAATCCAGGCCAAAACATAACATGAGGAGCATGGAAGAAGTATAAACGAGCACTGTTCATATCACCACCCCAGTCTGGCTGTCCTGGGCGTGCACCCAAACCAATAAAACTAAGGCCAGCTGTACTCATTATTGCTCCACCAATCCCCATTGTTGCATAAACCAGAACAATAGGGAATACATTTGGAAGGATATGTTTCCGAATAATCCGTACCTCGTTCGAACCTGTTGCTCGTGCTGCTTCAATGAAATCCATTTCTCTAACAGAAAGGACCGATCCACGAAGGATTCGCGCATAACCTGGGATGCCCATAAAACCTACAAAAAACATGGCTATAAACAAGGTATACCTTCCTGCAGGGTTCCAAGGTTGATCGCTGAGCGCAGCCACAATTATAAGCAGCATGAAGAAACTTGGAATTGACATCCACGCATCAACTACTCGCATTAGGATATTATCTACTGTTCCACCAAGATATCCAGAAACAGAGCCTAACAATATCCCTCCAAACAAGCCCACAGTTATTGATAACACACCCGCAAATAATGCACTCCGTGCTCCATAGATAATTCTTGATAAAATATCTTCTCCAGCCCAATTAGTTCCAAGGATTAAAGGAAAAGTTTTATTGTCCGCAAACGTTTGATCGCCTGTTACCGTTGTCAAGGGTTCGGCAAATTGGGGCATTCCGTCCCAATAATCATCCTGGGTTGGATGATAAGGAGCGATCACTTCTCCAAATACTGCTGTGATTAGAAAGAGTACGACAATAATGAAACCAATTGTAGCAGTCCAGTTACCTAATAAAGACCGAAAATATGCCCAGAGACGATTACGAAATCGTCTGTCACGTTTTACTTGCCTTACCAGTTCGTCTTGTGTTTTTGTACTGATTTCCATGCTAAGAACCTCGTTAGTTTAACCATATCGAATTCGGGGATCAAGAAATGCATAAGCCACATCTACAACAATGTTCATAATAATTAGTAAGGCCGAGCTAAAGAGAACTACAGCCATAATGACTGGATAATTACGTGCGACTAGGGCGTCATAACCATACCTTCCCATACCAGGCCACATGAATATCGTTTCCATTATGACCGCTCCGCCGAATAACCCAGCTAAGCTTAACCCAATAACGGTCACAACGGGTATTAATGCATTTTTTAGAGCATGTTTGTAGATGACTACTTTTTCTGCTAAACCTTTTGAACGTGCTGTAACAATGTAGTCTTGTCGGATAACCTCGAGCATACTAGATCGGGTAATTCGTGCATAGAATCCAGCAGACGAAATCCCCATTGCCACTCCAGGAATTATTAGCCTACCAATTGGATTTGCATTCGGTCGCCACCCCGGAGTAATAAATCCTCCATGAAGTGATAGCATATCGATTGCAATTATTTGTATCAATATAAAAGCGAGCCAATAACCCGGAGTTGAGTATAGGGTTAAAGTGACAAATACTAAGAAACGATCCGTTTTTTGATTATGCTTAATTGCAGAAATTATCCCTACAATAATCCCTGTAGCTGTGGCAAACAATAGACCTGTTATCGAAAGCTGGAGCGTTGCGGGAAATCTTGCCACCATCTCTTCTACAATAGGGTTTCCAGTAACCCAATTCGTTCCAAAATCACCTACTGCCAAATGAGCTAGCCAGATTAAGTATTGAATCCAAATAGGTTTGTCTAAACCTAGTTCTCTCCTTATCCGTAAGTAATTTTCTTCTCTTTCTTCGAAGTCTTCTTGTGATTGCTCTCGACCCCTTTCAAAACTTGGGTTCAGCTGCCCACCGAAAATTAGAACAGCGGGATCACCAACTGCTAAGGTAGCAGAAGAGTAAGTAATCATTGTTATAACAATTAAAAGTATAGGTGCAAGCAACAATCGTTTTAGAATATATCCTTTAAGTCCTGCCATTTGATTCTCATTCCTTTAAATGGTTGGTAGCCCACCTACCATTAGCTTGAAGTTCCTCTCAATCTTATACCTTGAAAGACAACGACGCGGTGCTTTCTGTTAATTGATGTGGAACGTGGACTGGTTGGTTATTGCCACTAACCAAAAATATTTAACAACCCATTGATAATTAGAAAAAAGCTCTACATAGTGATTTTTTATATCTCGCTTATCAGAAAATTGATAGTGATAACTAGCGAAAATATACTAGGTCTTAATTTAATATCAACATGAAAAAAAAAGAAAGGGGGATGGGTTTGAATTATGCCCAATAAGAATACGCTGCGTGATAATGTCCGCCCATTGAACCAATGAAGTTATTCAGCTTCTCATTCATAAGGTACACGTCTGAAGCTGACATTAACGGTATTCGTGGTAAATATTCATGAACGAGCCATCCGGCATCTTCAACTGCTTCGACGTACTGGTCATTATCTGGCTTGTACTCTGGAACAGGATACGGCCAATCACTAGGTCCACCGGGCCACCCCATCCAAAGGAATCCTTCACCATCACTGAATTTTGCATAAGCAATTTCGTAGTCGATATTAAACCAGCTGGTTTCAGAATATCCGTAATACATGTAATAGACATAGGAAAAGAAGCCGACATCTTGATGGGGTACATCTAACCAACCACCAGATGCACCAATAGAAAAGTCCCAATCGGGTCCTGTGAAATCTGGATCAGGGACTCCCACATACGTATCGTTATAATCGAACCCAGTATCTGGTTCGGTTCTTATGGCTGATAAAAATGAGCCCCATTCCAAAATTTCGACATCCATCATAATTCCTATCTGTGCTAGGTCTTTCTTGATTGCAAGAGCCATATTTACACGTTCAGCTCGATCATCAGTAACTGCTGTGAAGCGACGACCCTTGGTTTGGTTTACTCCATCAATTTGGGTTTCGTTGGCGTACACTCCGAATCCGAAACGGTTGGTAGGGTCAGCTGAGAATTTTCCTGGGACATATCCCATTGCATCTAGGATAGCTTCGGCTTCCTCGAGTCCTTGATCGTAGTCGTAGTAATCTGAAGTATCTATCCCTGGGAAATCTTGTAAGCTTTTGTCAGAAAAGATATTAGTTTTTGCTTTTGCGAGTCCTAGTTTTACATTGTTAACCATATTAGTACGGTTTACTACGTGAGAAACAGCTCTTCGGAACCATGTTTCTGAAAGCGGGAAGTTTCCAGGTCCACCAAAGAACGTTGGCCAATCGCCTTCTATATTCATAGTTATTGCATAGTTAGTTAATGTATCCGTAAGCCATCCTTTAAAGCCGTCTGTATTATTGGTTTCTATTAGAGCATCTTTGCTAAGGAAAAATCCGGCAATAGCATCAATACCACCAGTACGGAGTTCTACAAGTGCCATTGCATTATCTTCAATAACACGGTATCTTACAGTCTTAAATGCATCCGAAAGTGCGGGGAATGTGTAGCTTTTACCCATAGATGAGGTAAACGTTTCACCCCAACCATACCATTCATCAAAGCGTTCAAGTAGAACATAGTCTTCCTCAGCACGATCTGAGTATTTTAATGGTCCTACAGAGATTGGTGCTTCTAACCATTGCTCATATTTGTCAAGACAGGTATCATTATCGTCAGTGTATAATCCGTGTGAACCGTAGGGAACTAACATTTCATTTCCCCAGTACTGCCCAGCGTGGCCGTATGCAAAGGTAGGATCAGGGAACCATGCACCTGAGAAAGTAACGACTTTACCTTCACCGTTTGGATCACCTGCAGGAAAAGTGACATTATAACCATCACCTTCATAGTCTGCTTTTGCTTCACTCACATTGTCATATGCCCACGTGATGTACCTATCTGCCCACATGCTATATGCTACATCTTTCGCTTTGATTTCGGTACCATCATGGAATTTGGCATCATCTCGGATGGTAAAAGTCCATGTTTCATTTTCAGTGGCAGGGTTGGTAACTTCCCAACTCTCTGCTACACCAGGCATAACGGCAGTATCTGCACCTGGAGCTAGTTGCATTAGATATCCAGACCACTGATGGAATACCTCAACATCATATCCGGATGCGGCATTGGGATCACGAATATCAAGAAAGACTACATCTGTGTCTAATTGGATGATTAATTCTTCGTGTTTTTCGCTTTCGCCAACACAACCACTAAAAACTGAAATTGCGAATATCACCACTAGAGATAAGGCTATTCTGTAATTTTTATTCATTTTTTTATTCTCCATAACACAACTTTTTCTAATCTGCTCACATTGAAGAATCGTTGAAAGTCAGGTAAATATGTATATATCTAAACTGATATAGGATTATCTTTGAGGGAACTCTGTAAAATTTTGCAGAGCAGCTAGAGTTTTGTGCGAGATTTTGAGCTTTGGACGGGATTTATAAGTTTACCCTCAAACCAATACTCGATTTTTCCACATTTTTTATGGTAAATTTGTCTGTGTAAAAACTAGGGGAGCTTTGAATGACGAAGCACTATTAGAATTGAAATACTATGACTTTCACAGAACTAATCATAATTTTCTACATGATAGAATGGTTCACGTCTAGAAAACAATAAAACATATTCACTGGAAAGAATATATTAAGATTTTGAATACTATACTTCAATAAACTATCTATTGAATTATAAGGCTATTTTATAACGATTTTTGGCGTGATAAATGTTTTAATGATGAGGTATTTGGAATCTAGATCCTCACAAATCACACAAAATTCTTATAATGGAACTAGATTCACAGAAAGTATTATCAGATTCTGAATCCTAAATTTTTTGTATGAAACATAAGCCATTTAATAGGAATTCGATAGCACTATTTATTGATCTAAAAATGACCATTCCTGAAAAGAGGTTCTTTTTAACCCAGATTCTTCTAGCTGGGTTACTTTATGTAAGTATTTACACTTTACTTGCATATTTTGTTTTCCCTGTAGACTTAATCGAAGGATCCAATGTTATATCCCGTGTCCTAGGATCAGCTTTCTTTTTCGGCGTTTTCAGCGGATTATTCTCAGGTCTTTTTGCAGGAATGCGTATTAATAGATTGAATCTTAGTTCTCCGATAACTTCTGGTTTAATCGCAGGGGCAATTTCTGTTCTTGTTGGTTCGCTTTTATTTCCTGTAGTAGGAGCTTTAGTTAGAGTAAGCGTTTTTGGTGAAAACCCAGCAGATTTTAATCTCATCTATAGGTACTTAATTAACCTGAGTTTAATAGGTGTATGGCCTGGTACCTTCGTCAGTTTGTTTTCAGGGTCATTTGGTGGAGTTTTATCCAGTGGAATTGCGCCTGCTGCCCGAGAAAGCCAAAGCTAAATTGATCACATCAGATTTATTTTTTATTGTTCTTTTCCAGAATCCTGATAAATTTTTTCTTAATTTCAATCCGATTTGGAGGTTCTCGTAAGCCTCCTTCTCGTGTACGGTGTAATAAAGTTAGATATGCACATCTAAGGATATCATCGTTTTGAATGGTATTTCGCCCCTCAAATGCTGCAAAAGCCCTACTCGCTCTTGCTAAGACGATATCACTTCGGAATCCATCTACCTCTAATGCAATACATAACTTCGAAATCAGAAGCTTATTCTCTTCACTTAATTGGATTGAAGAAAGATTATTTCGAGCCTGAATGATCTTATTTCGAATCTTTTGATCTTCTTGAACATGATGAGTTAATTTTTCAGATTTACTCTCCTCTAAGGCTAAATTTATTTCAATAATCCTCATTCGTTCTTGGAGGTCTTTAACGTTTCCCGCCTGTGCGAAAAGACTTAACCGATCGAGTAATTGAGGTCTCAATTCTCCCTCTTCGGGGTTCATGGTTCCAATTAAGATAAAATTACTTGGATGCTGAACTGAGATATTCTCTCTTTCAATGATATTAACTCCAGATGCAGCACAATCTAGTATGGTGTCAACTAAATGGTCTGGGAGGAGATTGATTTCGTCTATATATAAAATGTCTTGATTAACACTTGCTAATATGCCAGGAGATAGTGCTTCAATACCTAGATCAATTATTTTTTCAATATCTAGGGAACCAATTACTCTATCCTCAGTAGCACCTAACGGCATAGTAATCACACGCATTGGTCTTTCTGTATAGTCCATAGAAGATTTATTTTGAGAATATCTTGTGCGACATGCCTCACACATAAGCCTCGGGTCTACAGGTGAGCATTGAAATGGACATTTCATTACTTCAATGGAAGGTAATATAGAACTCAAAGATCGAACTAATGAACTTTTTCCTGTACCTTTTGGTCCAGAAATCAGTACTCCACCAATTTTTGGGTCAATGATGGATAAAATCAGTGCGATTTTTGGATCTGCTAACCCAAGAAGCGCAGAGAAAGGTAAGGATAGACCGCTATATTGTTTCATCCGACATCAAAGATGGCTTTTTTGTAGGGGAAAAAAACATTATGGATGATTCTATTAAGAGCAGAATTTTTTTTAAGTGCCAATAAAACGCTTATTAAAAGGGAAAAAAAATGCACGACGACTTTATTGCACTTAATGGCGATAACCTTACTTTAAATAATTTTAAATCAATTGCTAAATTAAATTCAAATGTTGAATTGACTGTAAGTGCCAAAGAGAGAATTGAAAAATCTTCTGATATCGTTCGGGAGATTCTAAAGAAAAAAAAGAAAATCTACGGAATTACAACTGGTTTTGGATACTTACAAGAAGTTAACATACCTTTAAGTGATGTAGAAGCATTACAAGAGAATTTAATAAGGAGTCACTCTGCAGGAGTTGGGCCCAATTTTTCAAAGGAAATAGTGCGTGGGATAATGGCATTGCAAATAAATAAATTTGCCAAAGGCCATTCTGGTATTCG
>JAEOTC010000069.1 GCA_016840035.1 Candidatus Hodarchaeota archaeon
AAGATCGGGATTATCAACCCGATTGCAAATCCAGAAAGGACTCCTACTAGAAGAAACGCTCGCATATAAGGGGTCACATTCTCTACAATGCCAGATAGTCTATCCATTTTTGATTGGTCAATATCCTGAATATTGATATCATTTACAAAAATTACAACAAAAATAGTGGCAAGAAAGCCTAATATTCCAGTGAAAGCAAAAGGAATAATAAATGCTGTCAGGACATTAAACATAAATATATCAGTTCCGATCTTAAACAATATTCCTCCTAATGCAGGACCAATGATAAATCCAAAGGAGAATGTAGTGAAATATTTCCCCATCCATGCCCCTCGTTCTTTTACAGCCACAGAATCAACCAACAAAGCTTCAGCAGTAGGAAAAGCAGCTCCAGCTGATGCTCCTTCAATAACTCTGAGAAGTAATAATGATTCAAATGTGCGTGAAAATCCTAGAAGGGTGGTACTAAATGCATAGGTAAGTAATGCTAAGATTAGGATGATTTTCCTCCCAATTCGATCAGACAATGCAGGGACAAAAGCCGCTGAAAACGCACGTGAAACTGCAAATATTGAGATTACTAGGCCAATTTCAAGAGGACGAAGGTTGATTTCATCCGCAAGCAATGTTATGAATATTGCCAGTAACCCAAATCCGATATTAACAATCTGGGATGCGAATAACAGCATATAAGCATTTTTAACTAATGTTTTTTGTACCATATTCAGTCCGTCTCATTTGTTTGGCTAAAAAAAAATGGTAAATAAGCACCAACCAATTTTACGATAAGACACAGGCATGGAAATTTCCTCTTGAAAATCATTCAAACTTAAATCAATGTTATTATTTTACATTTCAATCTACTGAAAACTCAAGTATTCTGTTTTTAACAATGTATAAATCACTTTTTCATAAAGATAGAACACGGTACGAGAATTAAGGTGACAAGAAGTATGTTGAAAATTGGAGACACAGCCCCTGAATTTGAAGTTTTAACTCATTCTGGATCTAAAGTGAGTTCAAACGAACTAAAAGAGAAAAAGTATGTAATCTATTTCTATCCTAAGGATAATACTCCTGGATGTACAAAGGAAGCTTGTTCATTCCGCGATAATTACCAAGCGTTCATAGATAGAGGAATCCCTGTATTTGGAGTCTCAGGAGGGACCTCACAATCACATCAGAACTTTATCGATAAATACGATCTTCCTTTTCCGTTATTGATGGATGAAAAGCTCGAACTAGCACGAAAGTATGGTGCCTATAAACAAGGTAATCGAGTGGCCAGGATAACTTATCTTGTGAATGAGGAAGGAATAATTGAAGGTATATTCGGCCTAAAAGGGTTTGATAAAGTCAAATCTGCAGAACATGCAACTCAGATTATTGATTTCTGGAAATTATGATGGATGAAAAACCAAGAATTGGGATTATTTCAGCCGTTCTGGGATATTCTCCCATATCTTCGGGTTCTGACGAACTAAAAATTCAATCGCATCAGAAAATGTATATCCAGACTTATTGACTTCTACTTTAATACGACTTAAGATTGTGTGAGCGTCTGGTCGTAATAGAATTGTCTTTGAACTCTTTTTTACCTTGTCCTCTCCAGGAATTTTGGATTCAATTCTATGTCGACCCTCATCATAACCTTTAAGGGCACTTTCTAGTGATTTCGTTCTGTCATAGATCGTGGCATCTAATTTCAGCAGAACTTCACTATAAGACTTTTCTTTCAGCTCAAATTTAGCCCAGCGAAGCATTTCCCATGCTTTACTAGAGATCTTTACATTTTGAGCTTCTTTCGACACAAAATCTACCTCTTATGATTAAGATATTACACTTTACCTTTAAAAACTTTATGTGTGTTACGTGTATTTCGTAAGTCTTATATATGGAGTGAGTTACGTAGGTTACATGAATTCCATGTAAGTCAGAAAAATGGGATTCGAGAACAAACGAAAAAAAAGTGAATAAAAAATGAGTGACTTTGAAGATTTAGATTTTGATCTTGAAGAAACAACAACTGTAAAGGCTAAAACCCCTGCACAGTCAAAAACACCCGTAACTGGGGCAACCTCTGGACCAAAGAAGAATGTTTTCTTTAAATCTACTGTCGGTCCTGAGAGAACGGAAAAACTCTCTGTTGGTGAAAATACACCTGTACGAGATGTTCGTGACACTTTGGCCAATATTTTTGGTCTAGATCCTGATGACTTCCACCTTTCTCATGCAGGAAGAACTCTTGACGAAAGTGCACCAATTGGAGATTATGGAATCGAAAATGGTGATGAAATCCTCTTAATTCCTCATTCAACCGCAGGTTGGAGGTAATCTGAGGATAACCTCACCTTTTCCCAATTTTTCTAGAAATAAAATGATCCTTTAAATTAAAATTAGTCTTAAACTCTTCAGTTCCAAGTAAGCAGCATTAATTCGCAGATTCAGATAGATATTTATGGAATGAGAACGATGAAAATGATAGTATTCTCTCTACATGTTTTCAGAAGTAAATCGGAATCTTCTGCAATAGATGAGTACTCTCCAAAGCTTATCGTGGAGGATACAAGGGAAGCTGTCATTATGTTAGAAAATGAAGAGTTTATTGAATTTGAAGAAGAGGAGGAGGAACAGAATGATCCCTCAATCCAATCGAAAGTTCCACAATCTAAAACCCCAACTGGTGAACGAATTTCTCTATTTTTTAGGTCAACAATTGGACCTGGTGAAAAACAGGAGAAATTAACAGTTGATCCAGAAATGTCTGTGCGTGAATTAGCAGAAACAATAGGTGAAATTTTTGCTTTAGACCCACAGGATTTTCACTTATCTATTAGTGGTCGAACATTGGACTCGGATGATGTTCTATCTAATTATGATCTCGAAGATGGGCTAGAAGTCCTAATAATCCCTGTAAGTACCGCAGGATAGTCTTAATACTAGAGGAATAACCATTATGACAAATTTCACGAGTAAAGCTCTTACAAAAGAAGAAAAACGACGATTCGATCGACAATTTCGACTTCCTGGCTGGAATCAGGAAATCCTAAAGCGAAGCTCTGTTCTCATTGCTGGAATTGGAGGATTAGGAGTTGAAATTGCTAAAAATCTCGCTATGGTCGGTGTAGGGCATTTAATACTCGTGGATTTAGATACTATCGAATATTCTAATCTTAACCGGCAGATACTATTCATTGGAGCCCCAGAAGGGGCCTCCAAGGCAAAAATGGCTGCAAAGAGACTCAGAGAGATAAACCCATTTATCAAGATTGATGCCTATGATTGTCCTTTACAAGATATTCCCCCTCGTATTTACGCCGATGTGGATATGTATATCGCTGGTCTCGACTCTATTGAAGCTAGATCAGAATTGAATCGACGTGCGATCCATAATCAAAAATTTCTCATAGATGCAGGGACTGCAGTCTATAATGGGCATACATACGTAATTTCTCCTTTCACCAATGCGTGTTTGGAATGCGATCCTTTAACCGAACGTAATCAAGACCAGCTTGGTGCATGTACCTTAGTAGGAAAACCTCGTAGACCCGCTCATTGTATTTTAAAAGGTCAGCTTCAATTCGAGAAAAAAAAGGGCAGACCAGTAGATATCCTAAATTCAAAAGAAGTGAATTCTGTGGTTTCATTTGCTAATAATCTCTTGAAGGAATATTTCCCACAACATGAACCGTTCTCTGTGAATCAGGTGATACAGATAATTGACAATCACGAGCCAACAGTTATCACCATTAATTGTGTGATGGCATCACTTCAATCCCAAGAGGCAGTAAAAATATTACATCACCTACACAGTCCACAGTCTGAAAATCGTTTAGGCAATATCCAATTAAACTATCTAATATATAATGGATTAACGGGAAAATTTTACGAAATAGAAAAACCCCGCAATCCGAAATGCGAAATGTGTGGCCAGGAACGAACACCATTATTCCAACTTAAGGTTAAACGTAAGTACCGTTTAACAAAACTAATTCAAAATTTTTCTCAAGAGAAGAAGTATCCAATTGACTCCGAATTTCCTCCCATGATGTTTAGGATTGATTCTTCTGAACTCGGTGACATATCTTTAGACCAAACAATCTCAGAGGCTGGTATAAGAGATTGTGAAACTGTTCTCGTGACTGGTTTTGATGATGGATCACAAATATATCTCACAATAAATATAGAAGGTTAAGAAACAATGTCAATTCGAATTAAACGCATTGCCGAGGATTATAATCAGCTTAAAACTCTTTACAAGCAGAAAACGATCAAACAGTTGAAAGCTTTTCCAGGCGAGAAGAAGAGTGTCGAACATATTGCAGTACTCCTTGAAGGACCAAAAGGTACACCATATCAGGGTGGGAAGTTCAAATTGGAAATTAAATTTGGGCCAAACTATCCATATTCTCCCCCGTATGTTAGATTACATACAGCTATCTGGCATCCCAACTTTTGGCCGAAACCTGATGAATACAAGGGGAAACGCAATATCTGTCTTGGATTAGTAGATCCTGACTTAATAGGAAAACCACAGGGATGGTCTCCATCTAAAAACATTACTACGGTAATTTACTCAATTCTAGCAATGTTTAACATAGACGAAGCTTATACTAATCCCCACGATGTATTCAACAAGAAAGCTGCAATGGAATATCTAAAAGATAAGGGTAAGTTTAAAGAAAAAGCTCGGAAAATTACCAAAAAATATGCAAAAAAGAAGTGGTAAGTATCAAATGAGAATTCTATGTCAACAGAAGGTGTTAGCATAATGCCAGAAAAAAAAGATTCTCAATCACGTAATCTATTTGAGCTTCTTCTTAGGGATACAGCAATGAATTATGATCCTGATAATTCCACTTTAACTTTAAAATTCCCAACCTCTTCTGAAACCAAAGCTCTTCCCGAAACAAAAGAAACTCTTAACTTAAAGAAGAATATATCACAATCTAAAGAAGCTGTCGAAGATATCGATGACTTAGACCCTGAAATCGATCCTGTTCGAGTAAAAATACAATTAAAAGCATATATTCGTCTTTGTCTTCATGCATTAAAGTATGCGCATTCATCCATTCCCCAATCTGAGTGGGTAGAAGTAATTGGCCTCTTGACAGGTCATATAGAAAACGAAGATACTCCTCTTGCGTGTTTGGTGATAACAGATGCTTTTCCAGTGGGCCATGGAACGAATGTTAATGCTCAAATTGAGGACCCCCAGAGTATGGTTCGAGTTTTTAATGAAAGTAGAAAGAAAAACGAAATGATACTTGGATGGTACCATTCTCATCCTTCATATGGAGCATTCATGAGTTCAACTGATTACCAGACACAGGTACGATATCAAAGACTCGGAACAAAAGAGTCTCAATTATCAGCACCAATAGCACTTGTAATAGATCCAACTCGCATTTCCAGAAGGAGTTATGGATTTAAAATCTTCAGATTGAAAAAAGATTTGAAAAAATGGGAAGAACCTCGTTTTGAAGTTTTAAACTGCTCCCTAGAAAGTCTTCCGGAATTAATCAGCACCCTGCTACCTTTAGCAGAAGGAAAAACTATGTTCCTGGAATATGATTATGATTGAGAAGATGAGGTCGTGAAATCTATTTGGTTGGAAGAAATGTCTACATCTCTGTGGTTATCACTGGATTGGTCTTTGCCTTCTTAAGCCAAATTGTGAATCCAGAAAGTTTCATGTCAATAACTCTTCTTTATTTTACTCTTGTTTTGGTTTTACTTATTAAATTAATAGATGAATGGCGTTATTATCGTTCGTATAATGCACCACTAGCTTCAGCTATTTTTATTAGTATTCCGGCGATGATTGCTATCGGGGGTAGTATCATAGCATTGAATGCTACTTTAGGGGATTCTAATGATATTCTCCAGACTTTGTTTTTAGAAATGAATCTAAATTTAGAATTTCTTCAGTTGGATTCATTCTATCTTTTCTTAAACCTATTTGGAGCCCTCCTATGTACACCATTTTATGTGGTTTTAGGTATATTATTTCGTCGATACTACTCTGAAAGATACCCAAATATCTTCATATTCAGAAAGAGATTCCCTTCTGAGTCGATTATTGCATTGAATGTCATTATTCTTTTAATTTTCTCTCTAATTTGGATGGAACAAAAAGCCATCGAAATTTCCGCCTTTATTTTCGTATTATTTTGTACAATCATCTTTATTCAGAATTATATTCTAAAGATTGTGATTGTTCCATTTAGACGGAGTACTAGAACCACTCCGCGAGTAATACGATCACAAAGTAGAACAATCAGGTCTCCACAAGCATCGAGGGATGCTAGAAGATCTATTTCTGCGTCATCAAATGTAACACCAAGAGAGAACAGATTAAGTAGATCCTCACAACAATCGACTATTCGTGTAGCTCCTCCAGTGCAGATACCACGTAGAAGGAAAAGGAAACTTACTCCCGCATTAATTGCTAGTCTGACACCTGCGGGTCAGCATTTATCAAAAGATGATTTTCGATGTATATTCTGTTATGAGTTTCCAACCGATAAACCAGTAGTTATTTGTCCTCATTGCAGGCATCCAAGTCATGCAGATGAGTTTCAAAAATGGCTCGATGTCGCTAATATTTGCAGTCGGTGTAATAAACCAATTAATAATATAAAAATGATCAGAATTTCAGGTGCTAGTTATCAGAAAATCATTCAAATGTTTCAAAAGAAGTACAAAAATTAAACAGGTTATGGGATAAATATGGCTATACGGCATACAATTGCTTGGTTCATCATGCTTATTGGCGTATCAGCTACTATTTTCTTTTTTATCCAAAATGAGGATAATCTAGCCCTAAATACACTGTTTATTTCGATTTATACCGCTATTACTATTCTTTATTTTCTTCGAATTTTTTATTATGTAGATCATCATGCCACACTCAACGAAATTTACTTTCTATCTCTCGCCAATATCATTCCACTTGTAATAATACTAATAAGCCCATTCTTACCTATTTTTGAGGAAGCTTTATTGGATTTGGCGATTACTATACAGCCTTCTAATGAGCTCGTTGAGCTTCATATTGCAGTACCTTCATTGTTGGCATTTCCATATCTTATAGTCTCAACTGCTTTATTGATTCGAAGTTTTACTCGTTATCAGTTTATACGAATAACTTCTCAGTCGGAAAGAGGCCCCTCGGCTGAATGGACTGCAATATTTACTTTTTTCATCTTTGGATTTCTATTTCTCTTTGCAGGTATATTTGCTTCGGATCTCCTTGGAATTTTATACGGGATCTTTTTCATTTTCTCCGGAATCGGATTTTTTTTGGGAAAATAAGCATTGATATCTGTTATCCTAGTGAAAATCACGTATTCAAAACTTCTCTAAAGCAGTATGACATCCTTACATTCATTCAGCAATTTTCAAGGTAGTTAGTTTGGATTTCTTCTCAACGATTTTCACCATTTGATTTCACTGTATAGGTTTTTTCTTAAAAATCCTCACTATAAATCCAGCAAGAGAAATCGGAACCGCAAAAAATGTGAACACAAGGAAAATAGGATGTAAAAGAAACCCCATAATGAGAGCAACGAAGGCAGATATTAATGTTTGAGTAGCTCCGTCAGCTAAACCGCAAAAGATAGAACAATACACGCCATTAAGAAAACTAAACCACTTATTCCCCTGTTTCACTTGACAGTAATAACATTGTTGTTCAGGGTGAGTTCTTCTTGCTACTATTAGGATAAAAGGAATGAATCCAATGATTATGGAAGGAATAATCCATAGGGGTGAGACAATTAATGTTGCAGGCCAAAGAAACGCACTTGCTACCATCATAACAAATCCTGCTTGAGAAAGGGGTATTTCTAAGTCGATGAAGAATTGTTCTGCAGCATCTGTGAGAAAAGTTGTACTTAGAAATCCATAAATCGCTCCAATTAGGACATAAGTTAGAACAATGAGTATATAGTCTTGATAATTGCTGGATTTATTGTTTGACATATGTTTCACCTTTTCATAAACTGGATTTGAGGAATTTCATTAATAGGAAGAAAAACATTACTTTCTCTGCTTCATGCTCTCTTCGTCTCAGTTTTAATTAACCGATTTGCAATTCTATAAGAATTTTATGGTAGAAAAATTCAAGATTGATGTAATTCCCAAATTAATAAATACTAAGGATTCAATATTAACCTATACTAAGAATTTATTTTGTTATTATCTGGTGGAGACCAGTTTTGCCTCGATTAAAGATTCGAACAAAGAAACCATTGGAAACAATGAAGGAAAAGACTCCAACCCACGAGAACACTCCTTCTATCATCGAAAAAACTCCAGAGGATTCTAAAGAGCATTTTAAACTTCCACCCCAACGAACAAGAGAAGTTAAGAGTATAGAAAAAGAATCTGTCTCCCACCCAACCCGTCGCGGTGCAAAGGACAAAAAAATCAAGGAAGAAAGCCGTAAAAACCTACTACCTCCAATGGAACACTCACAAAAGCGAGGTGAATCTTTAGTTCCGTCAAATAAAGGTAGTCTACCTAAATCAGTTCGTAAGAAAACTCCGGTAAATCGAAAGATTCCAAGACAACACAAATTCCCCTCAACACAAAAGACTGTCCCTCCAACCCGAAAGGGAGTTTCGAAGAAGAAAACAAATCGAATTAGAAATAAAGCACCCCCACAGGTAATGAATGCTAAAAATTTGGATAAAAAGATTCTTCCTCCTCCAAGTATAAATCAAAAACGGAAAAAAGATACGAAACAATTTTTAAACAAAGTCCCTCCAAAATCTATAGTTAACAAGACACCAGATAAGAAAAAATCGGTTCCTCCAACTATTATCAAGTCTAAAATTCCCAAAAGCAAGATTAAATTCAAAAAACCAGAGTAAATCCAATTAAATTTCGATCAGAGTGATAGTTGGGTGCTAACCTTCAATTGATACAAAGGGAGAGAAAATCATATACCACAAATCAAAAAGATAAAAGAGAAAATAGATTATGTCTAATTATTCTAGTTCCTTTTGAAGCGGTGCAGTATATGAAAAAGAATTACAAGGAAGCTTTAATTACCTTGGTTGGGGGTGCTGGTGTAATTCCTATATTATTAGCGATATTTGTGAGTACTATTGAATTCGGCTATTCGATAGTGATTGCCTTTCCATTTTTTCTCATAGCTGGAGTTCTAAATGGGCTAATAACTGAAACTACAGACAGTTCTGGATCTTTTATGTTGCATAAATCGCAAAAAGAAGCGATTATTACAATGGTAGGAGGAATAGGTGTGTTTGTTCTCCTGATTGGTATTTTTGCGTCATCAGTCGAGTTTGGATATGCCCTTGTTATTGCCTATGGATTTTTTCTTATTACTGGAGTTTTGAGTTCGTTAATTGACGAAAAATCAGAACCAAAAAAGAAGAAACAATTTCATCCACCTTCCTCTCTTGAGGAAGGTTTGATAAAAAGCTCTCCACTTGGTTCCAAAGGTGGAGCAAGCTGTTCTTCGTGTGGATCTTCGATGGATAATGATAGCATATTCTGTCCTCAATGTGGAAAGAAATTTCTCCCCTCTTAGGTCTACTCTTCAAGATGAGGGGTTGAGGATGACAAATCAACTCGTGAAAAGCTCCATCGATCTTGAATTCTTTCCTTTTTGACATCAAAGATCATAATACCAGTATTAGGTACAACATATTCGTTATCCCAAATTAAATCAAACCTTTCTTCTAATACTGTTAATGCTATTACTTTAATAGTAATCATGTGTGAAATAATCGCAATATTTTGATTCAAATTTTCAAAATCCTTCAGAATATTCATCATAGCAGTGTGAGCTCGATCTCGAACATCAGCTAATGATTCTCCACCTGGAAAACAGAACTCCTCTGGTGAATTCCGCCATTTTGCATATTCACCTGGAAATTCACCTTTTACTTTGGAAATCAGTATACCTCCCCAATTTCCAACATTAATTGACTTAAATGCTTCGATAGGTACTATTCTAGAATCATTTGCTACTATTTTTAACGGCTCAGCAGTTTCTAAGGCACGAACGAGAGAGCTAGAGAAAATGGATGAAAACTGAATATTTTGTTTTTGAAAATATTCAGATAATTTTTTAGCCTGAAGTATACCCTGATCGCTTAGATGAACATTATTCCAACCTTGAAACGCTTTTTCTTTATTTGCGGTACTTTCTCCATGCCTTATTAAGTAGAGGTGCATAATATAATCGTCCTAGAAATTATAACAACAATGTTTTGGACTTTCAAAAGAAACCTGATTTGATCAAAAACATTAGCGAGCTCCTAGTTTAGGTAAGCTTTTATTGAACCTGTCCTAAAAATACTTAACTTCTCAATGGAGGTTAAAAGTAGAAAATGAAAAAAAAGAATAATCTAGTATTATTATTTCTTCTCTTGCCATTATTATCTCCATTAATCCCTTTAGCGGGAGCACCAGATGATCTCATATATTTTCAAGACTTTGAAGGTACTCCAGGGTCTTGGACAACCATGAATCCCTATAATAGCTCATGGAATTTCGCAAATGGGACTCTGAACGGCTATGGATTGATAAGTGAATGGGATGATATAGTTCTTGATGATCTTTTCAATTTGAGTGATTATACTGTCGTATTCGATGTGCTCTTATTTTCTGGATATGGAGAAGACCAATTTCACTTCATCTTCGATTACTATTCTGGTTATACGGTAATGGAATTAGGATCCACTCCAGGATATTGCCATTATATTGACAGATATGGTGGATGGTATGATTTTTCCTATAATTTTCCTTTAGATAAATGGGCAACTGTATATTTAATTGCTGAGTTTGGGCAACTGGAACTCTGGGTCAATGATGAAATGATACTTTCCAATATGACCATGAATGTACCAATACTCGAAAATATTGGTTTTGGATTCTATTCCTACTCTGCAGGTCACTTTGATAACCTATACGTGTATTCTGGTATCCATAGACCTGATCAACAACCCGTTGATGATACAATCTTTTACGATGAATTTAGCAGGTATAATTTGGGTCCCTATGTATGGACACATAGCGTCAACTGGTCAATTGATAATTATTGGCTAAGAGGGTATTCTAATCCAGGTGATAAAGGCTGGTTAATGACCACAGATTTAGATATCCATGAAGATCTTTACGAATATACTATTGAACTTGATTATGATATTCATATAGCCAATGGTGATATTTTATTACTCGGGTGGCGAATGAATAGTAGTACAGATTTTCACTTCATACGTTATAGCCCACAAAGGGATCTTCTTGAATATGGATATGAGAATGAAATTGCACAAAAGTTTACAATTTACACAAAACCAATGGATTATCGTTTAACCTGGGGCCGACTATATGTTGCTACTAGAGTTGATGGTGATCAACAATTCACCGAGGTGTTTCTCCAAGAGGAAGATCATAATCCCTATCTGGCGTTTACATACGATGAGACAAATCTTTACAAATGTGGAAATATTGCTTTCGGTATTGACAGTACTGGAATTTATAACGAAACATTAGTATTTTGGGATAATATCTGGATCAGAAGAGGATTTTATCCTCCGAAAATTGATGATAAACCAATCGATGAAGGTTTTACTATGGATGACTTTGCAATCTCATCTGGAGATACTTTTACCTTTGAGTTATCTGAGTATACAGGTGTCGAACCAGAGGTAGATCTTACAGGATGGTTTCGCGATGTGACTGTAGATGAAAGCCTTCCACTTTCTTTGGCCCAAGGAGATCAATTAGCCATAAATGTGTTTGATTTTGTGGATTGGGGTATTGAAGTCGAAGTCTACAAAAATTCGGACGATTACATCGGTAAAGGGGTCAGTAATTTCCTATTTCTACCAATATATGGAAATCTGAGTAATTTCCGGATGTTTGAGGGGACCTCTATTGTTGTAGAAAGTGACGCCTACAGTCTTACATGGAATTACAGCGATAATAACGCTTCCGATGATGGAATTCTCGAATTTAGGTGGAGTAAAATGACAGGAGTGCTTGAATCACTTGAATTAATTTCAGGTTCCATTTCTCCTGAAGGTTCTGCAATAACCACTTTTCTTTTTGAGCTTGTGGATTCAACCACGGACGGGCCTGATGACAATACCACTATTCCGACTATCTCACCCGGATGGGAATTCATTAGCCTCATGGGTATCCTCATCTCGATTCCTATTCTATCCAGAAGAAAGAGAGCATAAAAACTCTCCTTCTTTTCATTTTTTCAATATACCACGAATGTCTTTTCATATCTAATACCCATGGCCCCTAGAAGCTTTTGGTAAAGAGATTATGTTTTTCAAATTGTTTATGAAAAGTACATCGATTCTCAATGAAGTCATGATATAAAATCTAGTTCCAATTGAGGGTCATGAAAAAGTATTTTCCATAGCTAGCAAACACACTGAGTACTAAAAAAGTGAGATCGCGATATCTTTTACGTGCATTGTTTTAGAATAAAACTTATAAATATATAGGGTATTATCGTAAGTACTGAGTCAGTTAAATGACTCAGAACAAGTTATCATTGAGAAAAGGTGAAAAATATGACTGGATTTGCACGAGCACGTGTAGAAAAACTTATTCGTAACGCCGGTGCCTTCCGTGTTTCCGCGGATGCAATTAACCGCTTGAATGAGATTCTAACTGACTATGGTATGAATTTAGCCAAATATTCAGTTGAAATTGCACGTCACAATGGACGAAAAACCGTAAAAGAGAATGATGTCAAATTAGCAGCAGAGAAATAATTATTTCACGCTCTATTTGGAATCTAATCCTCTTTCCTTCTTTTTTTCACATTTTAACCAACTTTTTTCCCTAATTCTGAAAGTCCTTTTTGAAGGAGAAGACAAAAAATATCTCGTTATTTGATTCAGTTTTATGGTAAAAATAGCCAAAGATCGACACGATTATTTTGAATATCCCAGACAAACTGTGAAGGTCCAGAAAATTCCCAAAGGAACTATTGTCGATATTGGGGGAGGTGGGGAAGGAATTATTGCTCAGATTGGAAAAGAAAGGGTTACTGCTGTTGATAAACTAGAATCAGAAATTAACGAAGCAAAACCTCATGCCCCAGAAGCCATCTGGATCCTAGCAAATGCAACAAATCTTGAATTTCCAAACGCTCATTTTGACAACGCTACAGCTTTCTTTAGCGGGATGTATATGACTGATCCAGTATTAGAAAAAGTATTTGAGGAAATCAACAGAGTGATACCGAAGGGGGGAGAATTGTGGATCTGGGATGCAAAAATCTCTTATGAAATAGGGCCATTTATCATTCCAATTCGAATTATTACCCCTATTGGAAAAGAAATACAAACCGCTTACGGAAAACGTCGGGTGAGTTCGGATCGATCAATAGAGCAAACTAGAAATCTACTTAGCCAAGCTGGATTTACTACGCATACTGAAAAAGAAAATGAGTTTTGGTATTTTATTAAAGCAACGAAAAGAGCTTTGTGATTGGAATAATTCTTCATTTATTTTATAGCCATAAGGATTGATTTTTTAAAATTAAATTATTTCTTTTTCATTGAGTTGGATAAAGTCGAATTCTTATAGAGTTTACTAATCAGAGATTGATTTATTCACTACTTTCATTTAAACACTCGTGGTCAACATAATGGGGAAAAGAAAAACTGATTATAGTCTCAGGAACCTTTTATCAAAGCTAATACGAGGAAAACCAAATGAGGAGAAAGGTAGAGAGTATACATTCAAAAAAGAAGGAGACTCGCTTCGTTTTCATAGATGGATTTCTCGATACATTGTCCGAGTTGTAGATCCAATCCCAGGAGTTTCTCCAAATCGAATTACTTGGTTTGGATTCATCCTTGCGGGATTAAGTGGTATTCTCCTAGCATTAGCGGGAGATGATTTTGTATGGCTCTTAGCAGCAGCTATTGTCTATTGGTTTTCTGCGATTATGGATTGTGTTGATGGACAACTTGCACGTGTAAGAGGTATATGTAGTAAGACAGGTGAATGGTTAGACTTTGTTTTGGAAGGGGGAAAAGGAGTGATCCTGTGGATGTCTATTGGATTTAACATTAGTTCAACTAAAGCTGATTTATTTGGATTTGAAATCTGGTTCCTAATTACAATTGCTTTAGGATTTCTTGGATTCCTATCAGTAATATCTATTTACTCTAGCTGGATATTTAAGGAACCTCAACCTGTTTCACACGATCACGTCTATGTGGTCATGGCTATAATGATATTCAATTTATTAGAACCCGCATTAATCATTTTTGATATTGGAGTGGTGTTAGTTGTATTCTATACCTTAATAGAAAAGACTTTTCTCTTTGGTCACGAGGAATGCGAAACCGATGAGAGTGTAAACTCCTAATCAAAAACCTTTTATCCTGAAATTACGCCAACTTGTGTTATTCTTTATTTATGACATTTTATGTTGAACATAGTTGGTGAATACTTGTGAATATTAAAAATTGGAAAGTTTTATCGTTTAAATTGGTTTTTCTGGGAGCAGGAGCGTATATCATTCTTACACTGATTGCGATGATATTTTATGCAGGAGGAACGAATGTTGATTCTAATACAGAGGGATATTCATTTTTAAATAACTTCTTTAGTGATTTAGGACGAACAGAGGCCTATTCAGAAAAACCAAACACAATTTCTTGGATTTTATTTACACTCTCAATCTTCATTGTTGGGATTGCGTTGACTTTATTTTATCTAGCATGGGTCAGTCTATTCAAAGATGATGATTCTACTCATAGATTATCTCAGGTTGGTTCCATTTTCGGGGTTTTCGGTGCTCTTGCATTTATTGGAGTAGGGTTGACTCCAGCTGACTTACTACGAAGTCTTCATATTCTTTCTGTTCGAATTGGATTTATTTCCGTATTTATTGCTTCAGTAGTGTATTCCTTTGCCTTATATAGACACAATACTTATCCACGAAAATACTTTTATACAATACTAACATTCTCTGGTATTTGCTTGATATATATTATCCTTCTATTCTTTGGACCTTCCCCTGAAACATCTGAAGGATTGATTATTCAAGTTGTCGGACAAAAAATAATTGTATACATCATGGCGATTGTTTACGCTATTCAAGGATATGGAGCTCTTGGAGTCTCCTCCTCTGGATAAGAATTTACAGTAATGCTGTTCAAACGAGTTGTATTGCGTAAAAATGAGAGTTTTCATTAATTTAGAAGATTAAGAACCGTTTGATCTACCACAATCTTTACAAATATAAAACCTATATAATCTTCAATGAAATTGAGTTTACATAATGAGATGAATAGTATGGTCGAAATAGATCACGGATTCAATACAGATATGAAATTTGCGATTGCAGGTACATTTACTGGCGGATTATCCAGTAAAGGATTTCGAATCATGAAAGCAGGACTAGAAGATTCTTGGTACTGTATAGAAACAGTATATCCTGTTGTAAAGGACAAGGACGAAGTAGAAGGAGAACCAACGTTCCCCTCACTGAAATCACTACCAGAACCAGTTGACGTCGTTATCGTAGTTCATAAAAAAGAACGCACTACAGAAGTTGTTGCAGAAGCTGCAAACTTAGAGCCAAAACCTGCAATTTGGTTCATGCCAGGTACAATTTCAAAAGACAGCATCGCTATTTGTGAAGAAAATGGAATGAAATATGGATCCTCTTGTATGATGGGGCATAGAGCTATTCCAGGTTTAAAACGACTCTTCAATATTCATTTCATCCATTCTAAACTTGGCGGAATGAATCGTATTCCTAAACAATGCGAATAAGTAACTTTCAGGAGAATTAAGTTTGAAATTACTCCTGGTCTTTTCATCTGAATCTGGAAATACCAAAAAAGTTACCGAAATGCTTCAGTTGGAGCTTGAAAAATTATATTATACAATAACTGTAAAGAATGCTCTCACTGTTAAAGCAGTCAACTTAGAAGAGGCTGATTTAATTCTCATCGGAACCCCAGTCCATGGTTATATCCTGTTTGGTCATAAACCAGTAGAAGCGATCACAGATATGGTAAAGAATGCATTACCAGTCGATCTAAAGCAAAAACCTGTGATAGGATTTGCAACTTATCTGTTTTTTCCTGCTGGAGCATTAAAACGTATAAAAAATTCAATTGAAAGACGCAACGGAAGCTATGTGGCTTCTTTTGCTAATAGACGTTTTAAAAAACAAGTGCTTGTGACTAATATCGTGGATTATATTACAAAGAATTATCCCATAGAATAATTTTCTCCCAAAGATAATCTTCTAGGATTTTCTATCTTTCTAGAATGGGAATTCACCCACTATCTAATCTTCTGAATCATATGACTTGATTTAGGAGAGGGTGTCCTTTTTGGATAGCTGGGTACGTTATAAACTAGTCCAGATTGAAGGTACTTGAGAGTAACCAACCCTAACTACATGAGTTAATTTCTCATTACTGGTTGGAGGCGACAACCCATCCCTGCGAAAAAGAAATCGAAGAAGCTACCGATTCGTGATATTTATCTAATTCATGAATCAGGCTTATGTTTGGTATCAACTCATTATTACAAGGGAGAATCAGAGCCAAATATGATCAGTGGATTTCTAATCGCAATGGCAAACTTTGCAGAGAGAATCATGGGGGAGGCAATCCAAGAAATCAAGCTTGATCAACATTTAATCATATACAAAATCATTCGACCAATTCTTGTAGCTATTGTCACAAGTCCCCAAGGAGCATCTAAACGAAAAATGAATTTATTAATGAAGGTAATTCTAACTCAGTTTTTCGAAGAGTATGCAGGATATCTCCAAGAAGGGTTAATTGAGCCTACTATGTTCTCAGATTTTAAGAAAGCCCTTGACAATATGATGAAAGTATATTTTACCATGAAACAGATAAAATAAAACCTTCAATTCACCCTAGACTATTAATTAAATGGATAATAATTAGTATAATTCCAACAGTAAATTCCCCTTTCCTAACCAGCAGTTTAACTCGATTATTATTCTCCATTTTTTCTAAATCGACTAGCTCCCTTCAGCCATATGTCTTTTGAAAAAGCCATTATTTGCTTTCGAAAGTAAATTGCCAGAGCAAGGAGAACAACGCTGGAAATCCCGATAAATCCAACATGTAGTATCGGTATGCTGGAGTCCAAAGGAGCGGGATCTGATCCGTCTTTCCAGCCATCATTGTCGGTATCAGCATCTAAAGGATCAGTGCCAATAGATAATTCTTCTGAATCGGTTAATCCATCATCATCTGTGTCAGATTTCAAAGGATCAGTAAAATAGGTGTAAATTTCTTCGTAATCATCTAATTCATCATAATCTGTATCTTTTTGAGCAGGGTTGGTTCCAAATTCATATTCAATCGAATCATTTATTCCATCATTGTCTGAATCATAATCATGAAGACCCGAAAACCCATCTTTGTCTGGATCCCCAGCTGGATCTTCTCCCCAAAATTGGAAGTAGTCGTGTTCAACACCATCAGTTAATCCATCATCATCTGTATCGATCTCATAGTATAAAGTTTCGTAAACAATAGTTTCTTCATAATCCGATAAACCATCTTCATCAAAATCATAATCCCATCCATCTAATATTCCATCATTGTTTTCATCCGAGTTTAGGGGTTGGGTTAGATAATAATTAATTTCCACGCCGTCATATATTCCATCATTGTCTGAATCTGGATCAATGGGATCAGTAGAGTAGAAAAAGATCTCCTCAGAATCAATAAGCCCATCATTATCGGTATCATTATAAAATGGATTTGTATCATAAAGATTTATTTCTTCTCCATCGAGGAGGAGATCATAGTCAGAATCGTTATTCAACGGATGTGTATGCAGAACGGATTTTTCAAGCCCATCAGGTAGACCATCATTGTCTGTATCAGAATTTTTAGGATCTGTTTTGTTAACAGGGAGAGTAGAATTATAGTATTCAATAAATAACTCATATTTATCAGCTAGCTGATCATTATCGGTATCATACGACTTTGGATTTGTATGGTAAACATACAATTCCTCAAAATCACTCAATCCGTCTTGGTCAGTATCACTAATGTGAGGATTGGTAGAATTAACTTCTGAACCATCGGAAAGTCCATCAGAATCTGTGTCATTATTAACAGGATTAGTGATAATAGATGTAAAGTTCACCTCGTAATCATGAGTTGGAAATCTAATGTAAGTATAATTTGTCACCCCGTACTTTTCGGTACCTTCAATTAAACCATCATCATCGGTATCATTATCAGTTGGATCTGTTATATATCCCCCACGAAGGGCAGCGATACTAGTATAATAAGTAGCACGAGTAACTTGAATCTGTAAGGGGGGTCCTTCAGCATTTCCAATTGTCACTACACCTGTCCGATCCCGTGCCTCATAAGTCCGCTTGGAGTACCAATTCCAACTATAAACCTCTTCAAAATCGCTAATTCCATCATTATCAGTATCGGGGTGCATAGGGTTAGTTATTACTGATAAATTATTATTCATAACTGTAACATCGATTCCACTAACCTCTAAACCGTCTATCAACCCATCTCCGTCGGTGTCAATATTTGTGGGATCTGTATACACAACACCTGCATAATATGGAATTCCATTCACTTCTACTCCATCCAATAAACCGTCTGAATCAGTATCATTATTTAATGGATCGGTAAAGTATAGTAGTTGTCCTGGAAGTCCCGTAAATGGATCAATATAATTGAATCCATATCCTCGAACCTCTTCGTAATCACTAATTAGATCAGTATCGGTATCCTGGATTGTTGGATTGGTTCCTAAAGCTAACTCTTCTCCATCAAGCAATTTATCATTATCTGAATCATTGTCCTGAATACCCATGATTCCATCAAAATCAAAATCTTCGAGTGGAGAGAATGGGCCATATGCTTCGAAATAAAATGGTTCATCTCCGTCAAATATCTGGTCATCATCACTATCAGGATCAGTTGGAAAACTATTCCAGAAAATTATCTCTTCATGATCTGGAAGGCCATCGTTATCACTATCAGGACTAAGGGGATTTGGGTAAACCGTTTTTGAATTTCCATGCCACAAAATAGTTTGGCCCATTACTTCTTCAAAATCAGTTAATAAATCTGAATCTGTATCACTCAACGTAGGGTCAGTTCTATGAAGTAAAACTTCGCTTCCATCTTTTAATCCTTCCCCATCTGTATCTGGATCTGTAACATTCACCAGTCTACCACCATACACCCCGGAAACGGATAAACTTTCTTCAGTTCCATCTAATAATGCATCATTATCTGAATCATTATCCATAATTCCTGTAAGTCCATCTCCATCAAAATCGCTTGAAGGAGTGAACGGAGAAGTTAATACTGATTGGAAGTATCCAACTTCTGGTCCATCTATTAACCCATCTCCATCACTATCCATTTTGAGAGGATCACTTAACCAAGTTAATACTTCATTCCCATCTGTTAACCCATCATCATCAGTATCTGAATCAAGAGGGGAAGTTCCATGTTGATATTCCTCTACGTTAGATAGAAGATCAGTATCATTATCAGTGGAGTTATCACTCGGATCGAAGGGATTAAAACCGTACTTATCTTCCCACATATTTGGCATTCCATCGTGATCACTATCAGCCCATTTATCATCACTGGGGTCTGTTAAATCGAAAGTATAGGTTACATTGTTGGCTTCTACCTCTGCACCATCTCCAACTCCGCCTTCATCAGAATCAAAGTCCATTATTCCGGTCTCACTATCAACGTCATAATTACTTGTTGGGCCAAAACCTGGATCAATTACTGTAAAGTTGGTTATTTCATAGGCATCCAACAGTCGATCCGCATCACTATCATTTTTAAGCGGTTTACTGTGCCAATAAAGAATTTCTAACCCATCTGAAATTGTGTCCTCATCTGTATCCGCAATAGTAGGATCAGTTCCGTAAATTAGATATTCACTATCTAAAAGACCATCGCTATCAGAATCATTTACATCTGGTTTCGTTTGACGTAAATCTGTACCAGTAATTACCTCTTCGTAATCACTAAGGCCATCATTATCAGTATCTTTCTGACGAGGATTACTATAAACGGTTAATGGAGTTTCTTGCCAGGTAATTTCTGTTCCTACTGACATTTCATCAAAATCTGAAAGACCATCACCATCAGAATCTGTTTTATGGGGATTGGAGGTAAGCACAAAATCTTGGTACGTCCCAGTAGAGTGATCATACAAATTCACAGCAGTACCAAGAATCTCTTCACCATCTGAAAGTCCATCACCGTCAGAATCCATTTGATTCCAAATAATCGAATAAACCCTGGCCTCTTCAAAATCATTTATACCATCATTATCAGTATCGGGCATACTAGGATCGGAATTCATCGTTACCTCTTCTAAGTCATGTAAAAAGTCACCATCACTATCATAATTCATAGGATCACTATGAACTGAACGGATTATTCCATCAACGATGATTTCCAATGAGTCATCGACTTCCTCCTTATCAGTGAGTCCATCACCATCGGTATCAATTTTTAGTGGATTAGAAGTGTAGAAATAGGGATTTATTCCCTTAACCTCTTCACCATCTAATAAACCATCATTGTCACTATCTGGATCAAGAACATGACGAAGCCCATCAGAATCATAATCACCAAGAGGATCAACAAATTTGCCTTCAAAATAGCTTACTTCTTCACCATCGTTCAATCCATCGTTATCAGAATCAGGATCGGTTGGAAAGGTCTCATACTCCCACAGTTCAACTCCATCAGGTAAGGTGTCGTTATCACTATCTAATTTCTGGGGATCGGTCCCAATATCAATCTCGAAACTATCAGTCAATCCATCTCCATCCGAATCAATATTCATTTGCTTTCCTTCTGTTGATTCTGGGCCGATTTGCCAGCTATGTGTCCATTTATTTCGTTTATCCTTAAAGGGCCAAGGAACATCGATCTCGAAACCATACTCAAGAGTTAAAACTAAGAAATTACCTTTACTTGTAAAATGAAAAGCTAGTTCCACTTCTGCTCCTCCTCCTACATCAACAACTGGAACATCTACATTCATGGAAACTCCAAAAAACACTGCTATAATATATTCATCATTACCATCAGCATTTGAAAAGATCTCGAACTCTCCACCTAAATATGGAGTAACTTTAACACGATTAAGCCCTCGTTTCACCTTTCCCCGTATTTTCTTTGGTAATTTATCCACTGTTTTTTTTGCTGAAGGCCAAATTTTTTCAATAAGGTCGTAAAGACCGATTGTTCTACTCAGCGTTATTCTAACGCGTAAAGACCATTCTAACACTTCAATACGGGATACAGGATCGGTGATTATTTTCAGGAGAAAGGTTCCTTCGCCTTCGACAGCAATCTCCACTCCCGCTAATGCCTCAAGTAAAGTACCAGTTAATCCTGCCTGTTGTGTGGAGAAAGCAATAAAAATATTCCCTGATACAGTATCTTCTGATAAAACTGAGAGGGAAAAACTCCATTCTAACCCAAAAGCAGCAGAAACACCTCCTTCAGCAGTGCCATACCCCGAATCCTGGACACTCTCTTCGTATTCCCCTCCAACAGTTAGTGTCTCTCCCTCAAAGGCTCCTAATATTGAGTCAATGATCAAACCTACAGGGCCAGCATATCCAGATGAATCTGGTAGAGATATAGTGGCTGTTTTCATTGGATCTACTGGAAACAAGCTTCGAAAAACGAGGTCAGCAAGATTTGTTTGGATGTACTCAAAAGTCTTTGCCAGGATATCTTCTCCAGATTGTCTATACTGAACCTTTGGATTATCCTGAAGCATTGAGCTAATTGAGATCAATGATTCAATGAGTAAGACTTCGATATCCTTCTCCCCCTCAACTGTGAGAACATCTTTCCTTCCTTTATGTAGTATATCAAGTTGATTTGAATAACAAGACATAACTGCATGTTTTTTCGTTACAGAATTCTCAATAATTTTTGCAAAATCAATCCAAGAGGTTTCATCTTCACTTATGGAGATCCCACTTTCAGTTCCATGGAAAAAATAGAAATTCATTAGTCCTTGACCCCTTGAATTTATCAATAACTGATTTATTGAGTTAATATCGTAAAAAATAATCGAAGAATAATATGGTTGTACAACTCTCCTTAGGTTGGCGACAGCCTGTTGGATAGCTACATCTGTTCCGTCATAAAAAACATTAATTTCTAATGGATCATTAGAAGCGCTAATATTCTTAAATATCGCTTCTGTAGCAGGATTAGTCACCATAGTTATTACTATAACTAAAAATATTAAATTTCTTAAGCAATGAATACTATAAGATGGTCTCATTCTTGTAAAACTCCTAAAAGTATTAAATTATCATAAACGGATGAGAAGGATAGTTACATTGTTGTATTGTAATTTCACTCTAAAAAGGTTTACAGTGTGAATGACTGAAATCATGTATTTTTCTTTGAATAGAATGATTTCTGATTAATATAAACAAACTCAACAGTTTGCTTTTTCTTTTCTCTAGATAATTCGTTAGTGGATCAATACCTGCGGATGATTGTTTCAATCTAGTTTATTAAGTTGTAAAATATATTATACTCGATAACCAATAATTAGGAAGAAAAATATGCTTGATCCTGAATTTTGGAGTTTACTTGACCAACGTTTAGCTGTCTACGCTCAATATGTTCGAGAAAATGGAAAAAAAGTGAAAAAATCTCCGAAAAATCAGTTCAAAACAGATAGACAACTATATGAGGATAAATTAGATCATTTTCTCCAATTAATGAATGTCTATGACAGGCTAAAGAGTCTATAAACAAAATTCCATCAGTCTAATTCTGGTAACCGATTTAGTTCTATTCTTCAAGTTTAAAGACTGAGATTTTCTCAGCTAGCCCCTCTGCAAGTTCTGCTAGAGCTTTTGAGGTTACGGTGAGTTGATGCATCGAAGTTGATTGTTCCTCTGTTGCTGCTGCAACCTGCTCGCTAGATGCACTATATTCTTCAGAATTCGTTGCAAATCTTTGTAGGATTTCTTGGAGCTTAATGACATTCCCACCTATATTTGTAACTAGCTTCTCATTTAGTTTTGCAATATCTCCGGAATAAGAGGCTGTTTCTTCAGCTAGACGTCTTACATTATCTGCAACCACAGCAAATCCCCTTCCATATTCCCCTGCTCGTGCCGCTTCAATTGCTGCATTGAGAGCCAAGATATTTGTCTGACTTGCCACGTCGTTTATGACTTTCAAAGTTGTTTCGACATCTCCCAATGTGTCCTCAAAATCATCAGTCATTTTTTGGATTCCATCAATCGCCTTCACTGACATTTCCGTTTGAACTGTTGCTCCCCTACTGATTTGTTGGATAGTTGCTGCGATCTCTTCACTTAATGCATTTACTTCTTCTGAAGTTGTAGCTAATCCGTCAGAGTCTTCAGCTAGAGTTTTTACACTATTTTTGAGTGAGGTTACAATAACTACAAGATAATCAACAAGCGTTCTATAAGCAGTCTGTAATTCAGCGTATTCTTTTCCATATTGGTGGATCGGAGATAATTGATGATGGAGCTCACCTTTTGCTAGTTTCTGAGTATCATTTGTTATATCAGTGAGTGGTTGTTTCACAGACCGTATAGTGAAGAGGATTAGAAATAAACTAAAAATTGACCCAAAACTATATATGGGGAGAGTATAGTACAAACTTCCTCCTAAGGACAGGATCATTAATGTGCAATTAATTGATAGGGCTACTACAATTGCTATATTGAAAGATATCTTGTAATAAACACTATTCCCATACAAAATTCTAAAGAGCACAATCATGCCAATATCTGAAGTTAACGAAAGCAATAGGAAAAGATTAATTCCTAAATCAGTTTGGGAAAGCTCTGAAGGAATGAAATTGACTACTATAAATAGAAATCCCGTTATTCCAGCAGATATAAAGAAAAATCGCAAATAACTAAGGATAAAATTTGGATTATCAAAGAAAAAGGATAGAATTTTCTCTAGGAAGTGTTTTTGTTGCTTGAACATAGGAGAGGATCACACCCTTAAAAGAGATTTGATTGTATATATTTGGAACTCCTCATTTTAACAGCTGTAGAAATTATATTATAGATACTCGTATTATACACACAACATCTGACTTAAATCGAATGAAAGCAACTCTTCCTTTTTCTTCACTCCCTCATTAACGCAGATGGGTTATTTTTAAACATATGAACGAGCTGAGTTTTTTGAATCCGTTCTAATCGCCGAAATTTTTGCATAGGGGTAAAACGAGGTAATCATTTAAAAATACCAATCTCCGACTCCCTGCTAGATGCTATTATAGTCTCAAGATATAGTGAGTAAGTGGGAATTAAGAAAATATGAGTGAATCCTAATGATAAAAATAAAACCTTACCTGCAAGTTACCAATGGGAAACGAGCTATTGAACAATACAAAGAGATCTTTAACGCTGAGCTCATCGAACATCAAGCATTTTCGAAAGAAATTGGAAAAGAATTTGGTTTACCCGAAGATTTTGACTATGAAGATTCCACAATGCACGCTGAATTAAAGATTGGCGACTCAAGCCTTTATTTGTCCGATAATACTAATCTTCAACAAGAACTATCTAACAATGTTGAAATTGTTTTAGATCTGGATTCTAAAGAAAAAATCGATACGATTTATTCGAAAGTTCAGGAACTAAACTTGAAAATCAAAATGGAATTGCAAAAGACTTTTTGGGGGGCTTTTTATGCTCGTTTTGAAGATGAGTTTGGAATCGGATGGCAATTAAATTTTACTGACACCCAAGAAAAATAAATGAAAATTAGGAGCAGGATAAATGTCTAACAAGAATGAAACCAGTAGTTGTGTTGTATGTACTAGTTCTGAAGAGGAAATACCAGTGATCTCAATAACATATAAATATAATCGAACCTGGGTATGTTTTAGTTGTCTTCCTCAGTTATTACATGGGAAGAAAGATATAAATGATTATATCTAAGTACTTATGAACATCACAAGAACCAAACAATTTTTAGTTAAAAAATTGATTGATAGGAAGAATTCTGTAATATCAGGATTAATCTTCCTTTTTTTCCTCAAATATTCTTACCTAAATAACTAATTCATTATGTATTTTGGGAAATTATATACCACAAACGCATATTATAAGAATACCCCCTTCTCTAGGTAGAATTAGTTATCTTAATCCTAAAAAAATTTGGAAAGTGATTATGATGAGTGATGGTGCAAGTGTTATCAAACTTGGATATCGTGGTATTGCAGGATTCTTTGTTGGATTATTTATGTTCACATTAGGAATAACTGGTGGAGCATTGGCATTCTCAGGTGGAGTAGTTTTAGCTTTATCTTGGGTTCCCCTTGTCTATCCAGAGATTGTAGAATACGGAACAATTGAAGGAACGGGTGCACAATTTGTAATTGATAATCCAGAACTTGTCACGCCATTGTTAATTGTTATAGGAATCGTATTAATCGGAGTAGGTTTTCTTCTTTTATTACTCACCTATAGTATCGGAAAAGGCGCAATCATTGTTGATAAAGAGATTTCTTCAGCTATCGATAGAAACTTTCGATCAAAAGATCGTCTTAGTCAATTGGAACGGCTAGCTGATCTCAAAGAACGAGGAATTCTTACTAATGAGCAATTTGAAGCTGAAAGAACGAGAATTCTCAATACTCCAACAGAGGAAAAATGGAAAGAAATCCAATAGGATCAAGAAGATGAATAAAGCATATTCGGGTTTCCCGAAATTTCTTCTATCTCCCCTTTTTTTCGCTTAAACATACCTTGAAAATAATCTCAACTTAAACAATCAAAATACCAAACATTCAGAAATTTTTTTCTTAATTCAACTGCAAGAGGAGGGTCTATAATGTTTAGACAAGTACATAAAAAAATTAATAGATTAAGGATTCAACTATCCTTTAATCTGCTATAATACAATTACAACTTGAAATCTAATTTTTATGATTACTGAATTTAATACTGACTCATGTCGAATCGTATTGGCCCACTTCCTTTGTAATAATCCAAATATCTTATAAGTGAAGGCAAGTTATGACTGCGAGAGGCCTTATTGGTTTTTGGTGAATATTATGTCTTTACAAGATTTAATACCAAGTGATTTGTTCACTTATGCCGCTTATATGCCTGGTTTTGGAGGAGCATTATTAGCTCTGTACAATTGGTACCAAATGCGACGCGGAGCAGTAGTAAAACTGAATCAACCGGTAAATTTCGGCTTGATTCGCGATGTAGAAAAAGATGGAGCAATCAACTATTATTTTCCATTGCTAACATATAATGAGGGGTCAAAAGCTGGAATGATAACGGATGTATCAATCTCTTTTAAATCAGAAGAATTTGAAAAAAGAATAGATATATCTAGACGAGTTGAAATGGTTCATGAAGAAGGAACCGAGGAAGAAGATACATCAATAATAGGCGCAGAGCCAATGTTCCCATTTTTCATTTCTGCAGATGAAGGAAATGTCGCCATTTTCGAATGTGTGGATTACGACCATGAAGTAATCCCACTAAATAAATCATTGACGTGTAGAATCAACATTACTTATGATCATAAGAAGAAATCATCAATTGAATTTCCTTTCCAACTTTATTCCGAAGAAATTTCCCTTCTATTGCGAGGAAATATGAAATGGCTTAAACCAAAGATCCAAGCAGAGAAACCAGGTACTGTTGCAGATCGTGATCATTTAAGGTCTTTACTACAAGAAATGAACATGGAAGATGAATATGAAGTTATTCTGGACAGAGAAGGAACACACTTTGATCGAACAGTGAAGTATAACGGTACAAAAATTGTCAGACTTGACCTCTCAGACCTTAAAATTGCGGCCCTACCAGATAGCATTCAGAACTTTGAGTTATTAGAATATCTTGATTTAAGCAATAATTTTCTGACTCAGTTACCTGAAGGTATTGGAAATTTAAATAACCTGAAAGAATTGGAGGTAGGTAGAAATAAGGGATTAACAACAATACCATCCTCCATAGGACAATTATCAAATTTAAAATTTCTAGGTTTCTATGGTGATAATTTAACCAGCCTTCCTGATACAATTGGAAATTTATCATCACTAGAATGGCTTCAACTATCAGGTAATCAACTTCAGAGACTCCCTGATACTATTTGTACTATGTCAAGTTTGACACGTCTGGATATCAATGACAATGGGTTGGAGTCCCTACCAGAAAATTTTGGTGCATTATTAAATTTAGTGACTCTAGAGATAAAAAAGAATAAGCTCAAATCTGTTCCTGCAAGTTTGTTAAAAAATAAGAAACTTACCGTTCTTAATTTTGAACAAAACAGTATTCAGTCATTTCCTTCCAATCTTATTCGAGATGGAGAACATCTAACTGGACTACAGTTCAACGATAATGAAATTACAAGCTTACCCGAAGGTTTCGAAAAACTCGAACGACTCTCGGTTATTAGCGTCCGAAATAATCCCTTGAATGAAATATCAGAATCAGTAAACCGTTCTCTTGAACTTTTGAAAAACAGAGGGTGTAATGTATATCTGGATTGAGAAGTCCAGTTTTCTTTCTCTTTTTTATTAAATAGGAAGTCCTGTGGAGGAGAAAAAACTACACTTTCTCTCCACATTTTGAACAAAAATCTGCATCTTCAGTCTCTAGGTATCCACAATTTCTGCACTTGATCCTTATGACCTCTTTTCCTTGTGAGAAGGGAGAATCGCCCTCTTTAACAAATCCTCTTGATAGTCCACTTCCGATAGCTTCAGTCATTATTTCAGCAGCAGGGGCTGTTTCCACTGCAGTATAACGTGCAAGCCCTCTGATATGCGTTACGAAATACAATTTATAGCCAGCACCAGCACAAGCAGAACCTACACTAAGTAATATGGCCCCGATAATGAAATTACCCATCCTCTGTGAAGAAGAGGCACTGAAATTATCCCAATCGGTTGGAGCAGTCATAGCACTGAAAATAGATGCTACACCAATTATTAATAGTCCTCCCCCAACAACGAAGAGAACCATTCCAAGTAATCTAAGGTTCTGTTTTTTTGATTCATACTCTGTACTCTGATTTCGCATTTAGATCACATGAATGTTTTATGATATTAATTTAAGGTTTACTCTCTCCGAACAGATTTGATATTATGTAGAACAAACTCTCAGGGCATATTCCTAATTCTCCTCATACTCAACCTTAGATTCCAGCTTCTTGGCACGGGCAATATTATTTTTTAGATCTGATACATATGGTACCATTCCATCCCATCCAGCTTTCCCAATATAGTTCTTAAAATGATTATGAAGCTCAATTGGATCCCATTTACTCAGTTCCTGGGGTGTTTGAACCCCTGCATTATAATACAAACGGGTTAATTTTTCTTTCACATAACCAAGACGAATTAGATCTGAAATCTTAACTAACTCTAAAATGACATTATAAGGAACCTTTACCTTTTGTGATAATGCTTTCCTTTGATTTACTGTACTTCCTATATTGAGCATGTGTTCGGTATTCTTAATTCCAACTTTATCCAGTTTTTTAATATATTCTGGATCAATATCTAATATCTTTTTCAATAAAAATGGAGATTTTTTTGTTTTACGTCCTTCTCGTAATTCTCTGGCCACCTTAAACATTGGATCATTATTTGTTGCTTTAAAATATTGCATTAATGCGTAGAGTTCTGTTCTTGCAGGTTTTTTCGAGTGATTTTCAAGCTTAGTAATATAATTAATTAGATGAGCCTTTGTAATTGATTCTTTTTCCATATTAAGCTTGTTACTTTTGAGGTAGTTTTCCAAACCATGTACAAACTTGATATATTTCTCGGCTACATTTGACTTCCTACCAGATTTCTTCAAAAAGTCACGAAACACATCTTCTTCCATTGTTTATCAATCCCCTATCATCAGACCTCTATTTCTTTCTTACTAAAATAAAACAGTACATTAAACTCAAAAGTGAAAATAACCCAGGGAATGAAATTTTCGATTTTGAGATAGTAGTCTCTTCTGTACTTTCCGTACTAGGAGTGTAATCGGTGATAGAGCGCATTAAGTAATTTTTGATTAATGAATTCCAGTCGTATGATATTTCGGAAGTTGTAACAAAGATAAGATCTAATTCAGGGAAGCAATGAATCCGCTGGCCAAATAATCCAGATGTATAATACATATAATAATCGAATGTTTCCTCTTGAACCCACCATTGATAGCCATAATTCACTGGGTTTCCATTAGTACTAGAAACTTGTGTATGTTTATTTCTTGTGCTATCCATGACCCAATTCTTCGATATCACTTGCCTCCCATCCCAAGAACCATTATTCATGAATAGATATCCGAATTTAGCCATATCCCGAGGAGTAAGATGTAGATCATGTGCACCACAGACAACGTTACTTGGGCTAGAACCCCATGAACCTGGAGATATTCCTAAGGGCTGGAATAGATATTGTTGTGCAAATTGGAAAGTTGTGATATTTACCGTCCTATCAATGATTGCTTGAAGTAAATGACTTGCTCCTCCACAATAAACAAAACTAGTGCCGGGAATAGTTGCCATTGGTTTATCCAGAGTATATTGTACCCAATCAGGGCTATTCAACATATGATTGTAGTGATTATTGGAATTAAAATAATCATATGTCCATTCATTCCAATCTAATCCCGTTTGCATATTCAAAAGATGTTCCACAGTCATATTATGTTTTCTAGAATCGACGTTGGAGAAATTATATTCAGGAAAAAACTCTAATACGTAATCATCCACGGTAAATAATCCTTGGTCAACTGCAATTCCAACAAGAGCTGAAGTGACGGATTTTGTCGTGGAATACAACTGATGAGGAAAATCGACTTGCCAACCTTTGTAATACTCTTCAAAAATGAGATACCCAGATTTTACGATGACTAATCCATTTATACCCAATAATTGGTCAGTTGCATACTCCTTAAAGTCACTTAGAATGGTTGAATTCATTTGGACTTCTTCAGGACTTTTGGTTATCCATCCCTCCGTTGGCCAATAGTTCCTTGATAGTTCAGATTGAATTATAATTGGTGGATTTGTACAAATCAGGAAAACAAAGATTATTAGGAATAGGAAGTATTTTTTCATCTTCGATCATAATATCTGCTTCTCTCTCGCTTAAAAACTGCAGTGATTGGTGAAGTTTGATTGTCTTAATGGTCTGTACCAATTATCGATTTGACTTCGTAATATTACCCATAGATCCGAGAAGCTCTCTTGGAAGAAGATCGACCAATAGATCTAGTATTTTGCAATTGTAGTAGGGGATATTACAAAAACTATTGGGAAACAGTTCTTAACGTCCAGCCCTTAAGAGTGGAATTATTAGAGTCTGTGATTGAGGGTAACAAGGTGTGTCGTTTCGCATTGCATTTACCTCAAGAACTAACAAAGAAGGATAAATGTTAAGAAGAAAAATCACCCAACGATTTTTCCAAGATATCCATCCCCTTCCTTAAATCTTTCTCAGAGGCCAATGACACATATCTTAGATGACCTGGAGCAACCGATGGCCCATAAGCAGATCCTGGTGTTACATAGATTCCATATTCTTGCAGCATGTACTTTGCTAAATCTTCATCCTTGATTTGTGGAAATTTAATTTTGGGAAATACATAGGTACCTCCAGTTGCTGGTACAAATGAAACTCCCTCTATTTCTATCAATCTCGCATTAAGAAGGGACTGTTTTTTTTTCACACTGTTTACAAAAGATATTATGTGATCTTCTGACTCTTGAAGAGCTAGCTTGGCTATTTCTTGAGCTAATAGGGAAACACCAAATTTTGCTTTACAGAGCTGTTCAAGATAGCTCCATACCTCGTTATACTCCATGTTCGGATCATACCAGCCAATATATCCTAATCGGTACCCTGGTAAACGGTAAACTTTACTAAATCCATTTAAATACACAACTGGTACTTCTTCGGAATATTGTAGTGGAGATTGGAATTCTGTAAACGTTAAAGTATCATAAATTTCATCAGTTATTATTACAAGATTATATTGACCTGCTAGGTTGATGAATTCTTTGAGAACTTTCTCTGTGTAGACTGCTCCCGTTGGAGAATTAGGAGTAATAATTAGTAATGCTCTTGTGTCTTTTTCTTTCTCAAGCATTCGGATCATTTGATCAAAATCGGGATTCCAAGAATTTTCTTCGAGACATTCATAAAACCACACTTTCCCAAATCGTCTAGCCTGAACCATTAATGGAATGTATGAGGGATCAGGTATCGCAATACTCCCAAGAGTTGAATGGAATAGTGCTGCAAAAGTTAAAGGAAAGCATTCAGATACCCCATTTGTCATAATTATCCTTTCAGCAGGAATATGAGCTTCTGTGATGTTTTTTATTCGTATACTTAGCATTGATCTGAGTTCTTCATCTCCATTCCAAGAAGGATATCCTGTATATGCAGAAATTTGTAATTGATCAATTTTTCTTATAATATTCGGATCAAGAGTGTACCCATATGCTGGGGGATCACAATTAGACAAGTGTAGGTGTGAAGATCTCTTTTTTGCAAGTTTATTGAGCTCAGTAAGTATTCCTGAGTATCCAAAAGTCGAAATATCCTGATTTCGTGATTTATAACTATTAGTCATTGAATATCCTTCACAGAACTATACGAAAGTGTATCGAGTTACTATATTTCTTCAATACTCTGTATGGGGCAAAGAGAAGAAACTCCCAATACTCAAACTTTTACTACTCTAAATCAAAATAAGTGAATTAGCTCTCTTGACAAAGATATTTTGGTGTAATTATCACTAATTATCATGAATAGTATTTGTTATCCTTCTTATCTTTTGGATGGGGGTAATTGGTGAATACAAATTAGATAATATAGCTCGATATGAATTTATTTTATAATTAACTCCACTAAAAGTTATTTGCCCAATTTTTTCCGTGTTTACTATGTTTAAATCAAAAAATATAAAAAGAGATTAGTTCTCACTTTAAATGATGAAATATTCCTTCGATTATATGTATGAAAGAGTTAGAGCAAATGATAATACTTATGATGGCTTGTTTTTTACCTGTGTTAAATCCACTCAAGTTTTCTGTGTACCTTCATGCAAAGCTAAAACACCATTGAAGAAGAATATAGAATTTGTAAATACTGCCAATGAAGCTCTGAAAAAAGGATATCGTCCTTGTAAACGATGCCATCCACTAAATAAGCCATTTTTTACTCCCGACTGGTTAAATGAAGTAAAGCAATTTTTGATGACCAATCTCAATAGACGGGTTCCTGATACTGAGTTAGCAGATTTAGTTAATCAAGATATCAGTACTATTCGAAGATACTTTAAAACACAGCATGGGTTGTTAATTAAAGATTTCCATCGAAAAAATCGACTTGAGAAGGCATCAGAATTATTGTCTAATGGAATGAAAGAATCTGAAGTAGCTTCTTTAGTAGGGTATCACTCAGTTAAGGGATTTAAATTAGCTTATACTAAGCAATTTGGCAAAGAAGATAATAACGAACATCGGGGATAGCTCAATGAATCATCAAGAAGACCAAAGGAACATCTCTCTCTCCAAAGCTGCAACTAGGAAACCTAAACTAGTACTCAAAGAAGTAAAAACATCTATAGGTGTTTTGACTTTTGGAAGCACTGAAAAAGGACTATGCTTAATGGATTTCAACTTTAGAAGGAGTTTCCCCAGAATCGTAAGTAGAATTAGGAAATACTTTGGAGATTATACATATGGAACAACAGATATCATTGAACTAGCAGAAAAAGAACTAAAACTCTACTTGGAAAGAAAGTTAAATACATTCACAACTCCATTGGATATTAAAGGATCTGACTTTCAACAAAAGGTGTGGAAAGTACTTTTAGACATTAAATATGGAGAAACAGCGTCCTACTTGGATATTGCTAAAAGGATTAATCACCCTAAAGCTGTTCGTGCAGTAGCAAACGCTAATGGCCAAAATGGGATAGCCATCTTTATTCCTTGTCATCGGGTTATAGGTTCGGATGGTTCA
>JAEOTC010000070.1 GCA_016840035.1 Candidatus Hodarchaeota archaeon
TTATTTAAATATATATCAGCCATTTTCTTTGGATAACCGGCAATTTCCCTTCCAGATGCCATTGCCATATCGTTAGTGACAGGTACTGAAAGAATATACATTCCTGGTTGTTCTTTATATTCTGCAGAGATAGCTAATAAACCTTCATGATAAGAAATGCCAAAACTAGTTCTAGGATAATTGATGACTAAAAATAAGGCTAAAGGTTCAACCCATGGTTTTAATGGGGGAGGAAGCACTTTTTTGATTACCTCCTCCTTTGTTAATGTCCAAATCATCAAATTCTCTGCACTATAATATGTAATTTCCATTTTCCTGATTTTTTCTACTTCTTCCTGTGATTTTACAAAACTCACTTTCATTCCCTTCTCGAATCTTTACTTCTTCACTTTTAGTGAGAAACTTATAACAATGGTTTTCACTCTACTTATAGTTTTGTAATTTCATATATTTCTGTAATCATTAATTCACTATGATATACTAATGCATACGTTTTTTGTAACAGCTCACCTCCAGATTCCTCACGGTTTGATATGTCATGAAAAGTGGTATATACTGCAGTATATCCTTTTCCTATCTAAATGTGCGTTTGACGGAGTTCGAAATTTAAATCCAGAATTGTCACAATATTCTCAGCTATTGAGATCCCCTAAACGTTTCGTAAGTTCTTCATAAAGAAGTTTTTTCTTCTCTTTGCCTAAAGAGAAGAGTTTTTTGCTCACCATCTTATTGGAAATTGTAAAAATATAATTTAACTTTATAATACTCTCTTTAATAGCACCTTCATCTTTCGATAATGATATTCCCTCCATTCTTAAATTACTAGTAATTCCTGCTACAACTATATTTCCAAATTCCTCATATAGTATAACTGATGGACGTTTTTTAATCTCAAAGGTATCGGTAAACTGAATCTGGGCTAGAATTACATCTCCAGCTTTATACATTTTCCCAAACCTCATCCTCTTCATTATCCCATAACTCTTTCATTTTTTCTTGTTGAATTTTGTGAAGAAACTCATCATACTGGTTGTTGATAGATACGTTTTTATAAAAATTAATTAACTCTAGAATCAGCTCGTTGTAAGTTTGTCGGGGGTGTTTCTTTAGTTCCTTTAATGCAGCGAGAATTTCTCTATCAATTTGAACAGAAGTTTTCATTATAGATCGCTTATAATCACTTATAACAAATTATATAAATATTATGGTTCTCTTTCTTTGAAAGAAATAAACACGATTTTCGAAGTAAAACCGACCATCTCACCATTAAACTCTTTGAATTGAATAAAGTAGATAGGATTTTAGATAAATGCTTTGGATAAGACAGCCTCCTTAAGAGGACTTAGAAATAAATTATATACCTCGGTAGATACTTTTCTAATCTAATTGTGCGTTTGAAGCCATTTAACTGAAATATCTCAAAATAATTAATCGCCCTGCTGGGCAAGTGTTTCTGATAGCACAATTAGAACAGAAGTCTATTTATTTTGAATAATTTCTTTCATCTTTTTGTAAGCAAACAACCACTTTTCAAGGGTGAAATTCAGACGTTCAGCGCTTGAAAAGAATTCTTGATGATTATAGGATTCAGAGGTGGGGATATCCCCAATAATCTTCTCAAGATCTTTTTTTATCGCCTTCACCCCGTTTATTTGTTGGTCCAATTTCAGCTCTGAAATTTTCCTGAATTCTGAATCAAAATAATATCTTCTCTGGGCTCTACCCATTTTCTTATGTTTCGTTCCCTTTGTGGATTCAAGCTCTGTTTCTAGAAGGTTATAAGCACAGAATCCATTTTGTACTAATAAATCTAATACACGAGAAATTGTAGCTTTTGATTTTCCAACTAAGTGAGCGATTTCGTTTTGACCCAAACCTGCTTCAGGTGTCAATGCTCTTAGGACTAATACCCCAAAAACCATTCCTTCTGATTTCGATAAATAATTTAATTCAAAGAAATTTCCGAGGCATTTAATGTATTCTTTTTCGTAGTGAGTTAATGGAATCGTTTGCTTTTTCCTTTTTATCGCTTTTCCCTCATATTCAGTTTGTATGTTTAATCAGAGTCAGGTTACTTCCTAAATAATAACCTTAATAAATTTATTCATCTAGGTTAAATTATGTTTCATGATGATGAAATAAAATCAACCATTTAATAAGTATTGAAACTTTAACTTGTATCGATTTAATTCAAAAAAAATTTTAGAAAAAGCAATCCTAAATTAAAAATGTAGTTCTCAATGCTCGATAATAAACGTCAAAACATTTGAATCAGAAATAGTTTTCATTTCAAGACATCTATATTAAATTTCCATGGAAAGGTGGTTATTTAATGAGTGAAGAAGACAAAGAGAAATTTTTATTTACTTTTAGAGATCTGAGACCTGAATTTCAAATATTAGCTGGAGGAAAAGGGAGAGTATTAGCAAAACTTTTTCAATCAGGTTACCCGATCCCTGATGGTTTCATTATCCTTCCTACAGCTTTTAGAGGAAATAACCTAAGACCTGAAGTTTGGCAAGACGTAATTGAGCATTTAAACCAACTTTCAAAGAAAAATAAAGTGAATACGTTTGCAGTTCGTTCCTCTGCTTTAAATGAGGATTCAGTTGATGCTTCTTTTGCAGGGGAGTTTGAAACAGTCTTAAATGTTCGATCAAAGGACTCAATCAAAAAAGCAATCCATACAGTCCATCAATCTAGGTTAAGTAAACGAGTACAGGCTTATAGTAATGCAAAAGGAGTAGAAACAGATCATCAAATAGCGATTGTGGTTCAAGTATTTATTGAATCAGAAATTTCAGGAGTAATATTCTCCGTTGATCCTATCACTGGGAATCGAAATAAGATCGTTGGAAATTATGTCTATGGAGGAGGTGATAGTTTAGTAAGCGGAGAATCAAATGCACTTAAATTTGACTTAAATAAGCGAAATGGGAAATATACTGGTCATTATAAGATGAAAAAATATTCAAAATTGTTATACAAGCTTATCCTAAAGCTTGAAGCACAGTTTGGGTATCCCCAGGATGTTGAATTTGCGATAGCTCACAGAAAAGTATTCATCCTCCAATCAAGACCCATTACAACCCTAACAGGACATAACCCTATTAGAGGCGAATGGAATGATTCATTACTAGGAGATTTCATCTGGACGAATGTGAATTCATCTGAAGCGGTCCCTAACGTATTGACTCCTTCTACTTGGTCAATATTTCAGAAATTGTATGAAGAAGCCACCCCTATGAAAAAGTTATACAAATCAATCCCAGCTGTTGGAAATATTTGTGGGCGGCTATATTTCAACCTTACGTTAAGTTATTCTCTTTATAAAATGACAATGAAAACTTCAGAAGCATTAGATTTAATTGAAGAAGTTTTTGGCAACCTTCCACTCGTATTTTCTGAAAAATTTTCCCAATCATTTACAAAGATAGAACTTCTAAAGTTTATTCCAACTCTTTTAACGGTAGCATGGAAACTACGAACTCTTGAGAAAGAATTACCGGCCTTCCTAGAATCAAATCCAAGATCAGTAATTAAAATTCGTCAAAAAATTGCCTTAACAACAAATCCAGTTGAATTAACTGCTATTTGGGATCAGGATCTGAAACCCCTTTTATTCACAACCTTTTGGATGATGGTACTTGCGATTAATTTACTTCCAAAAAGAATTATTGACGTAAAACGTGAATTGATCAACATTGTTGGTGAAAATGATGCAAGCACGTTAGTATTTAACTCAGGAAGGCAATTAGCTAGCCTTGGTCTTATCTTAGGTATACTTCAAATTAAAAAGGGAGAATTAAGTCGAGAAAAGTTCTTTAAAGAATATGGACATCGTGGAGAAGATGAATTTGAACTATCAGTTTATCGACCAGAAGAAAATTCAGATTGGTTAAACTGGCAACTTAACAAATTCCAAGAGGGCCAATCGGACATTGAATCAATGTTGAGTAAACAAAAAAACACTTTTGAAACAGCTCTAACACGATTACAAACAAAAGTAACACCAAAGAAAATGAAAACCTTAAAAAACCGGATAGATGAGGCTTCCAACACCTCAATTATTCGAGAAGCAGTCCGTTCAGAATATGCTCGAGTTTTTGGACTAATTCGTTTTTATTTCTTACGCTCATCTAATTTTTTGAAGTTAAATGAAGAGATTTTCTTCCTAACAATTGATGAAGTATTGAAGTGTCTTTCAGGTGATCTTGAAAGCATTAGCTTCATTCCTTCTAGAAAAGAAACTTTTCTAACCTATCGCGATCTCCCTCCTTATCCCGCATATATTCGAGGGAATTTTAATCCTAAAATTTGGTCTGAAAACCCAAACCGACGAAATGATTTTTTCGATTGCGATGATTCACAAACAACTATTGAAGAGACAAAAACCTTATCCGGGTTCGCAGGATCTCAAGGAATTGTGAGAGGAACTGTTCGTCGTCTCGATTCTTTAGAGGAAGGTGATAGTCTAAAATTAGGGGAAATCCTTGTTACCAGGACAACCAATATTGGATGGTCTCCTCTTTTTCCTCGTGTTAGTGGTATAATCACTGATGTAGGAGCACCATTATCTCATGCTGCTATTATCGCTAGGGAATTGGGAATTCCAGCAGTAGTTGGTTGTGGAACTGCGACAACACAATTAAAAACAGGAGATATAGTTATCGTAGACGGTGGAAAGGGACTTGTTAGAATCTTAGAAACAACGCCATTGAATTCATCCGAAACAAACACTAAAATGCCAGGAAAATGAGAATATGACTCAGAAGAGGGTCCTCATCGCTTATGGAAGTCGATATTGTAGCACAGCTGAAACAGCAGGGAAGCTTGCGGAATTTCTTGAGGAAGAACAAAATCTTACCGTTTCTCTATTTAATCTCCGTAAAGGAAAGGAAAAATCATGGCCGTTACTAGAAAAACAGGATTTTGATGGAATTATTGTCGGGACTGGAATTCGAGTAGGTAAATGGACAAGAGAAGTAAAACAATTTGTGAAGATCAATAAGAAGGCAATTAAAGATACAAAAACTCTATTTGGCTTTTTCATCAGCTGCGGTTATGCTTCAGACCCAAAGTATTATCCAATAGCCAAGAAACAGTTTTTAGAAGTTAAATTTGAGAAGCTTGGATTTTTTCCTGATATCTATGATGCCTTTGGGGGTGTTTTCGATTTTTCTCCCACTTCATCCCTCAATATTATAGATAAACAAATCTTGAAGTGGGGTGCCCGTGATTTAGTTATGAACATTGACTATATACAGCGTAATGATTATAGAGACTGGAAACAGATTTATGGCTTTGCGAGTAGATTTGAAACCACATTGAATTCTACTTACTCAGAGTAACTTGGACAAATGCTGATGATGATCAATCTTTTTCTTTTCCAAACCATTTAAAAAATTTTTAAGGTAGACCTTACATCAGTTATGGAATAAATTCACACTAATCATCATCGGATAAGATTTTTTTAAACAGTCACCTTCTTTTTGACGAAAGCCAGATTATAAAATACAAATGTGAGTTTGACGAAATTCAAACAAATCACCAAAATGTTAATCTCAATGTGTGAATCCTTTTCCGTTATACTTCCTTATTTATAGTGGAAAATAGATAACTTATCTAATTCCTCGGAGGTTTTCAGATAGCGCGCAGTTGTAGATTATGTGGTAATCCTCAAATATCCGTATTTTGGAGTGGAAGGTTAGGAAATACCTATTGTTCCTATAGATGTAATGCCATCGGAATGAGATCTTTTTACTTAGTATTGGCAGTTTTCGTTGGGATTGTACTTATGCTCATTGGAATTGGGTTTTTTGAAAATCCAAATATGCTAGTAGGTTATTACTTTGTTGTAATTTTTCTTTTTCTCATATTTTTATTTCTAGGATTCACTTCTTTCTACGGTTTCAGAGAAAAAGCAATAATGACAAAGAAGCAGACACAAATTAGAGAAGCGTAATATGTTACCTTATCTGAACTAGCTGTCAAATCATTGTTGTAACAAACGTGTACACTAAAAAGAAAAAGGAATTTTTTAATTACCAATCAATATTAGTAATGTTTGATCGTATAACCAACGATATAAACCTCAGTATATACTTTTCTTATCTAAATGTGCGCTTGACGGAGTTCGAATTTCAAATTATTATAAACCTTAAAACAGGTGAAAAAAGAAAAAAAGAGAATTAGATTATTTTATTTCTTAAGTTATTTGAGCTTTGCGGCCTATGTATTCACTGAACACTGCTAACCCCACAGCAACAAATGAAAGAAGACCTAGCAAGGTAAATGCAGTACTATATCCACCAAAAGTATCTGTTAATCCAGCTGCAAGCAATGGTCCAAATATTCCTGCGATCCCATAGGAAGTAAAAACCAAAGCATAGTTTAAACCTAAGTTTTTGGATCCGAAGTAATCCGCAGTAGTACTTGGGAAGAGAGCAAAGTTACCACCAAAACAGAAACCTATAACTGATGCGCCAATGACAATAAGAAGCAATTCAGTTTGACTACCGAAAAGGATCATAGTTATTCCAA
>JAEOTC010000071.1 GCA_016840035.1 Candidatus Hodarchaeota archaeon
CATTGTTCCAGAACTTCATCATGAGTTTCAGTCAACCCAGTGGAGTTCACAGGGGTTCTGGAGCCCGGCGCGATACTTGTCCGGTCTCGCTAGAAACTAGCGAGTCCACTAGCTTCGCTACGTTCCCTTTGGAGGACGAAGTAGGTTTCGTTGCTTAATGCAATAAAATACCTTAGATCTTTTAATAATTTTCTAACTAAGATCATTACTTTGAAGGTGGTTTTTATCTATAAAACCGATCAATGATTTGTGGTTTCAAATCATTTGTTTTAATAAACCAATCGAAGAATTCGAAACTAGCACTAACATTACTCAAGATAACTGAATCATGAGAAAATATGACATTTTCATTCTGAGTCATTATGTGGTTGTCGACTGACTTTATAACAACGCATTCTCCTAATATTTCTAATTTTTCCATAATCTCCTGGAATTTTCGTGAGTGAATGCGACTCTTACTCCTCTGTTTATCAAAAAATAGAAAGACATAGTGAGGTTTCAGTTTGAGAATATTCGAAAGGTATTCCTCAATTAGATTGGTAGTGAACTTTAGTTCGCTTTTCATATGCAATACAGAAAAAATATCCCGAAATATACCATCACGACAGAGAAGAATAGGATCATTATTTTTTATTGAGTGAAATGTTGTAAACTGATTATACGTATCAACACTAAAAACTTTATTTTCTAATTGAGCTGGGTCCATGATCCGACGTTGTTGTATTTTTTTAACAATATCTATAGGAATAGTGATTCGATTCAGTATGTTTCTGTCATTTTCAGAGTAAGTGTGATGATTTGCTACAAAATTTAAAGCACTCTTCTTTGAATATCCCTTATCTAGAAGAAAACATAGCTCTTCATAGGAGCTATTTGTGATATTTGAGAATTTCATCATCTTAATTTCAAGTCCTAGGCTGGAGAATTTCAATAAAAATTATTCGTTCAATTTCTAGAAGATACAGATGAGTAGATAAGAATTATCGAGATTTTGTATATTCTCTGAACTAACCAAGAGAAATCGGTCTAAGAAAGAAGGTTTATCAATTAAATTAAATCTCCTCAGATTGACTGCTAATCGGCATTAAACGATTGGGAAGGCTTTGAAGTCAAGTTATCAATATAATCATCTAGTGGAGATATAAATGGCTAGAATGCACGCACGGAGAAAAGGTAAAAGCGGATCTACGAGACCTATATGGAGAAAAACACCCGAATGGATTCCTTACTCCGCAGAAGAAATTGAAGAACTCGTTGTTGAAAGAGCAAAGGAGGGATTAAGTTCTGCCCAGATAGGATTAATACTTCGGGATGAATTTGCCGTTCCCAGCGTGAAAAAAATCTGTTCTAAGTCAATTACGACTATTATGAATGAGAATAACTTGGGACCGAAGATGCCAGAAGATTTCTTAAATCTTGTACGTCGTGCATTAAACCTCCGTAAACATTTGGAAGGTGGAAATAAGAAAGACAAAAGTTCACGACGAGGATTACAATTAATTGAATCAAAAATTAGAAGGTTGGTAAAATATTATAGAAAAACTGGAGTCTTTGAACAGGATTTCAAATATGAACCTTCTCAAGCTACACTATATCTTCGTTAGAAACCAATAAAAAGAACTTAATTGGAGAAACTCCTAATTAAGTTTAATTATCGGAATTAACAGATCAATTACTAAATATTAAACGTACCAAAATTGGACGAAGGTTCTCCCTTGGCAAAACAGGATATCGAATCATTACTTCTTAAAATCTCGAACATTGAATCAAATGCTCGTGATATCAAACAACAGCGAGAAGAGCTAAATAGAAAAGTAACAACTATTGCTAATAAGCGGAATCAACTGAATGAACAAGTAAAAGAATTGATTCAAACTGCAAAGGATGAGAGGGACAAGCGCGATAAGTGTAACCAAACGATTTCTGAAATAAAAGAGAAGAAAAATGCAGTGCTAAAAGAAATCGAAGGCTTTACTGAACAAATACAGCGGCTAGAGGAGCAATTAAATACCGCTCAAGAAAAAAAACCTCAAACAAGAAGTCGGTCTAATTTTTCAACCAAGAGAATAAGAAAACAGATCCAAGATCTCGAATGGAAACTGCAAACCACTTCAAACTTATCAATTAACGATGAGAGAGATATTGTGGATCAGATTGAGCGATTGGAATCGAGATTCAGAGAAGTACGCGAGTCTGACGTACTCTCACGAGATTTACGTACAGTCTCTAATAGAATTAGAGGATTAAAAGGTAAACTAAGAGGTTTAGATAGAGATCTCCGAACTCAGGCTCATGAAAGTCGTTTTCACCATAAAACAATGATTCAAGCCTTTAAGAATGCTGATGTCCTAAGAAAACAAGCAGATGAATTACACGCTCACTTTTTAGATGCAAAAGAACAAGCAAATCTAATACACAATGAATATCTTACTCATATACGAGAAATTAATAAAACTAGGCAGAACATCAGTAAGAATAAACAGAATATTCGTCAACAACAAGATGCAGAGAGACGAGAAAAGATAAAGGAAAAAACTGAAGACGCTAAGAAGAAATTCGATGAGGGAAGAAAACTTTCCTTTGAAGAATTTCGTACCCTTATTGATAAAGGAATGATCTAAATCATTCTTCGATGTTTATAAATGAAAAGAACCTTAGCTTCTTGAAGACCAGCAATCTGCTACACTCATTTTCTACTTGGATTTGATCCAATTATGAAGGAGGAATATCAACAATTTTTGGTTGCGTGTAAAAATGCAGCAGCAAATTTAATTAAAATCAACGCTACTTTTCCTCTCTTTATATTTTCACATTTTGACCCAGATGGTCTAACAGCCGCATCCATATTGGGATTAGCTTTCAAAAGAGAAAAGATCCCATTTCAGATGAAAATTTTTAAGAGACTAGAAATCAAACAAGTCAATTTAATCGGAAAATCTTTACCCAAAAATTCACTCGTTATATTCTGTGATTTGGGTTCTGGTGTTATTGATGCTTTTAAGACCTGGCATTCATCAGTCCGGATTTTTATCCTAGACCATCATTCTTTGGTGAGTAAATGTGATATAGCAGACAACATTCACTTGATAAATCCTCATTGTTTTTCTATTGACGGATCCAACATGATTAGCGGATCTGGAGTTTCTTATTTTGTAGCTAATTACTTGAATCCGTTAAATAAGAATCTAGCTCACTTAGCAATTATTGGAGCACTTGGAGATCGTCAAGATCAAGGAGAAAATTCTTCTTTGATAGGATTAAATCGAAATATTGTTAAAGATGCAATAGATAATCAATTGTGTACAGACTTTGTTTCTGTATGGTTTTACGATAGAACTCGTGATTTGATTACCAGCTTGAAACGATTGAATATTGAGGAATTTGATAATGATATTTCAGTACATCACTTCTTGGAGGAAATTAGCATACCAATTTCTGGAAAATTTGGTCGAAGGACAGTGATGGAATTAAATGAAGAAGAGAAGAAAAAACTGGCATCAGAGCTAATTGTCAGAGGTTATATTGCACCCGAAGCTCTCTATAAACATGATTATCAGCTAGTCAATGAGCAGGAGATCCAAATACAGGATGCGCGTGTATTTGCTAATCGCTTGAATGCATGTGGACGGATGAACAGACCAGATATTGGTATCGCATTATGTATGGGAGACCGAAATCAAGCCATTGTAGAACTAAAACCGATATTGAAAGAATATTCAAAACGAATTGGCGAGGGAATAAGATGGACCCTTCATGAAGGAAATCTTGAAGAATTATCCGCCCTTTACTTCATTGACGGCCGGAATAAGATAGAAGAAAATATGATTGGCCCAATCACCTCAATCTTGGCTTCAATGGAAGAATATAAGCAAAAACCTATTCTCAGTTGTGCCCAAATTGACGAAAATCGAGTGAAAATTAGCATAAGAAAATCTCATCATTTAGAAAATGAAATAGAACTTGATAAGATATTAAGACGAGGATTTGATAATCTTAATCTTGATTCAGAAGTAGGGGGCCATTCAGCTGCAGCAGGAGCTATTCTGATAGAGAAAGAACTAAGTACATTTAAAACCAGGATAAATGAAATTTTATTGGAGAGTTAATTTTGTGACGGTAAGGAAAATTGATATTGAAATTAAATTTGAGACGAAATCAAATGATGAGGCTCGAATCATATATAATTCCTTGAGTCCAGATAATTATGCAAATCCCCCGGTAGAAATTACATCAAAATTTGTCGATGAATACCTGGAAGTGAATGTCAAGGGTTTATCAAATATCAATACAGCAAATGCCACAATCATTGATATACTCGATTCTTATGATTTAAATGAACAAGTTATAAAGAAAATAGAAAAATCAATTTAAGAAGAAATTGGTTTGAGGATTCTGCTTTTTTGGACTTCAACCCCTTTGAGGGGATAAATTGATTTACAGTGGAAATAGATCTGAGATCCTAATTTTCCATTCGTGGTTTCACGAATGAATTCCAGACTATCAAGTTCCTCAGCCCGAGCTTTCACAATTTTCAACATTTCCCGTCTTATGGCATCTTTTTTACTTGTTTTTGATCGGAGTAATGTAAATCCTGTTGCAGTAATTCTAAAGGGAATTCCATCTTTGGTTTTTACCGTGCTAATGCTATCAATTCTGGTTCGTCGTCTTCTGACTAAGAATCTAAGGTAATCGCGAGCAAATGTGTGACCCTTGAAGCGTGTGCGTGCTGTATTCCCTGTTACCTCTGTAATTTGAAAATTCAGTTTTATATGCATTTTTGAATAGTCATTGATCAGATCTGCAA
>JAEOTC010000072.1 GCA_016840035.1 Candidatus Hodarchaeota archaeon
CGTAATTCAAGGAATTTACCTCTTGAATTCTTGTTTCCTCACCTTGAAAATTTAACTCTTGATCCTGCATCTTTAAAAGTATACTTCCAGTTAGCAGTAGAATCCCAAATCATTGTAGCAAATGCACGTTCTTTTCAAGAGGGAATGTATCATTGGAGTTTAATTCTTCCTGATCGACTTCAGGAATATGGATTGACACTTGATGCCTGGGAAAAGATCAGAAGCATTGGAGATAGTGACCCAATTATTCAGGGGGAACTACAGAAGATAATGAAAGCGATCTCTTAATAATTGAGGGATATTTTCTGTAATCTCTCCACTCTCAAAGGAATATCGAGGTTAAATGATTTATTTTGAATGTATCCCCAAATTTAATATCCAAACCTGGTGATTACGGTAACCGATCAAGTATAGACTCAGTATCTCTCTCTAATCTAAACTAGTTACCGAGAATGTCCTTATTCTAGATTTTTTTAGCTTTCAGGAAGAACCATTTTGGATTATTTTCCTGAACTTCAACTTGAAAATTAGCATTCTTAAGCTCATGTTTGATATCTGATAAACTACGAGTCTTAATTCTTGAACCATATGCGGTTCTTATTTTTTTTTTACGATCAGGGAGAGTAATTGATAATCGTATTATGAATAACCCATTGTTATCAACTATTTTCGCATCCCATATCCAAAATTCTCCGTTATTCTTTAAAACACGATATACTTCTTTGCATACTTTATTGAAAGTCTCAATTGACATATACATTCCACTGAAAAAAGCCGTGGCATTGTCAAAGTAACCAGTATCATATTCAAGACTAGTTGCGTCAGCTAAAACCCACTTAGAGGTTGGTGCTTTTGATCTAGCTTCATTAATCTCTTCTTGGTGTTTGTCGATCACTGTTACATTTACTTGTCCTATCTGTGCTATAACTCCTTCCCCACCTCCTCCAATATCTATAATAGATCCGTTGGGAATGGCTTCAATGGTAATTTTTTGTCCTCGTGTGAATAATAACTTTAGGTATGGCATATATTTCTTCATTCTAATCAGGTCACCATTAGGATTGTATTTATTTGTCGTATTTTCTCTGTTGATAGCTATTATGTAGTCCATTGTTTTTGAAATCGCAGATAGAAGCAATTCCATCACTTTTCATTGTTTTTAAAGATTAGAGGATCTTTTCAGGAATATAATACTCAGATTATCTAAAGTTTTATTGATATATAGTTCAGTCTGAAAGTTATGACCAAAGATGAAAAAATTTGATGAAAGATATAACTTATCCAACTTTTTTCTACTTGATTGAATTCTCTAAAAAAGAAGGATTGATTTTTTGTAACTCCTTCCTCTTCCTACAACTTTCCTGAAACCAAAATTGCTTCTCCGATAATGAAGATTGTACTCAGAGTAATCACAATTGCGAGTAATAATTGTATAAAATAGGGTCGTGGGTTTCTCCGAGAAAGCAAAGTTCCTAGAATTGATCCTATGAAACCTAAAGCAAATGCAATTGTCCCTGTATCTATTTCTAGCTGATTGAATAGGATAAATTGAGTAGTTGTAGATAATGCCGTAAATAGAACCATTAAGCTTCCTGTTCCACATGCAATCCGAGGAGATATTCCTAATTCACTCAACATCGGAACTTTAATTAGGCCTCCACCGATTCCTACAATTGATGAAATCATACCTGCAGAAAAAGAACCCCCAATGGCTATTATCGTATTATTTGAGGATAGTTGAGAATCTGCTATGCTATCAGTATTTCTTTCTTCGACTTTTAATTCGTTTTTGACTTTGTGCGCACTTTTTAAAGTCTTGATTGATAAAACGATCATTAGAAAAGTAAAGAAGAACAAAATGAGATATTCTGGGATATTGAGAAATATCTGTACCCCGATAAACGTTCCGATGATTGTAAATGGCTCTAGAATCATAGCTAATCGGTAATTAATTGTATGATATTTAATGTTTACTAAGGTGGAGGCTAATCCTACCCCAAAAATAGCTGCACTTGCAACTGGAATGGCCTGTGATACTGTTAATCCCCCGATCATCAATAATATTGGAGTAAATAACCCTCCTCCTCCTATTCCGACTGCTCCCGCTAAAGCTGCAAAAGTTAGGATTAATCCACATATGAGTATTTGGAACAACAGACTTTCTACCACATAAACCACTAGCGTCTAAATTTTGGAGCTGTCTTCCCCTTGACAGCAGTTTCAAGGATATTAAACTGGACTTCTTCATTTTTACTTTCTGATTATGCGAATTTTAATATTTTTTGAAGGTTCAAAGAATGGATTCAGGAAAGAAAAGAAGCAGGACACATAGGTAGATTTATATTTAATTTAGAAGTAGATTTGTGCATATTTATTGTTAGGTTCGTTTTTTGATAATCGATTACAAATTACAGGAAATATTTCTTTAAGGATAAATAGATGCATAAATTCTTTAACGACGAGATATTCAGAATTCAATGTATTAAAATTTCGTAGGAGGTTAACAAGCGAATGCTAGTCTTTTACAATATTGAAAACCCTCAATAGGATAGACTTTTTGTAGTCCGAGAACTTGAGTCATGGGGAAGAGTTTCTTCTTAAAAGACCAAACTCAATCATAGCGTTTGTGAAAACTAGCGAAACTGGAATAAGACATAATATTAGTGGAATCAACGGGGATCCTGTTAACTTCCAATAAGAATAATTGTATAGAGCCAAACCAAGTAGACTTAAAATTAACCACACTTGAGAGATATATCCGTTTCTTGATTTCTTAAAGTGAGGAACTATCTCTTCTTTATTTTTAAGGATGTATAAGGAAAGAAATCCAAAATAACTCACGATTGGTAGAAAGAGCACGAGCCTTATCCAATCACGCAAACTAAAATAATTGAATACACTCATGATCGCTAAAAGGCCTGAAATTAAAAATGGTAAGATGAAACTTCTCTTCCCCCCTGTAGAATCATAGAATTTGGTTATCTTCTCCTTATTTGCGATTCGAACAATGAGATTTGTGCTAAGGACAAATATCAACCAAAGTGTCACAATAAAAATAAGAAGATCTAGATCTTCTTGGTTTATTTTTGGAATTAGGTTCAAATCAAAGAGTATAGTATTAATTAACAGGTTATAACATGCCTGGACTTCATTGAAATCTTTCAGAGAGGGATTGCTTACAAATGAATTTAGGTTCATGAATAAAATAACCCCAGTACTAGTTCCATCAGGATGCTTTTTGCCAGCTATTACTGAAAGAAAACCTGGTGTTGAACCTCCATGACCTCCAAATTCATCATGGAAATGACTCCATCCTAATCCGTAGGAATGCTGATAAAATCTGTATGTATTTACATCTTGAAGGAAGTTATTTCTATAAAATGAATATTGTACGAGTTTAGAGTGCATCATGCCAACACTAGAGGCTTTAAGAATCCGATTATCCCCAAATTTTCCATTATTTAGATGAGCAATCATAAAATGAGCCATATCAGTCACAGAACATCGAATCAACCAATTTGAATATAGCTCCATTTCCTGATTCGTCCCAGAAACCCTAGTATAGGGTGTGGCATGATTGTCGATAAAATCGGAGGTATTTATACCAGAATTGGTCATATTTAATGGCCCAAAAATTTCCTCCTTCAGATAGACCTCAAAGGATTGTCCAGATGTATATTCAACCAAGTATTGAAGTAGTTTAAACCCCGTGTTTGAATAAGAGTATTGTTCATTTGGTGGATATCGCCAAATTCCTGGATCATAATTAGAGCCTCCTGGGGTAAATGATTCATTAAGGTACTCCGCTAGTTCCATCTCAAGAATGCTAGGTTTGCTCCCAGTAGGATAGTATGGGTGCTTCCCTTCCGTATCCCAATAAAATTCGTATCTTAATTCGGAATCAAGACCCGACATATGTTTCAAGAGCATTCGAATAGTTATTTCTCTATCAGGATAATTAGGATTTATTATGTCAAAAGGTAAGTACATAGAGACGTCAGTATCTAAGGAAATTAATCCTTGTTCATATAACTGAAGAATGGCCGTTGCTACAATTGGTTTTTGATTAGAAGCAATAAGAAAGACTGTGTTTGGTTCTGTTTGGTTTCCTAATCCTTTAGTCCATACTACATCCTTATTACGCGTTATGGCTATATGTAATGTTGGAACATCATATGATTTTCTAACGGCCTCCAGTTTTCCTTCCAAGTGAGTAAAATCAGACGTTGCATCAGTAATATTCACATGTAAAAGTAAAGGAGTCCCACAAAGAACGATAAAGAAGATTATCCTTTTCGTGAAGGAGCTCATAATTTCAAGTTATTCATTGTGCCTAATAAACATCTAGAAAGTGGAACCACCAAGCAAATTGTAATACCAATGTCCAGAATTCTTTTTGAAGAGTTGCCTGGCAAATTCAGTCATACTTCTTAATTAGGACAAATACTAGAAAACCTAGAAGTGCAAAATACGGAATCGAAACAGTAGATTTGGTTGTTACCTGTGAAGGATTGAATGTATATTCTGAGAGTATTGTACCGACCTTAGAACCACTTACACATAATTTAAGACCCAAATTATAATTTGGTTGGTCGATAGTAAATCCAATTACGATTTCTTGATTCGATTTAGCATTTAGTTCATTGAGACTCAAGGTACGAATGGAATCTAAGGGTGTTATCCCTACTGATTGAGATGCTGTCCAGTTGAGAACAAGGCTACAATTAGTTCTGATGTATGATGAAGGATTTGAAATATCTATATGGATCAGAAGTTTTTCTCCTTCTCGGATAGCATTAGTTTGGATGGACAAATAAGGTGCTTCTTCTACCATGAATAGGAGTCCTGGAAAGGTTTGCACACAATTCTCAATTACTTTGTCTCCTGGTGGATTACAGTAATCCCAAACCCCGCGGTGATGGTAATTGCCAGTTGTTGCATTAAAGATTGCGTTGTACATTGATGGATTACCATAGGTTTCAAACGTGAAAGCCAGAAGTGTACCATTCGAATACATCCAGTCATCCCACACACCTGAAAGAGGATATACACCTTCCTCTATTTCAAGTGAAAAACCAGTGAGTTCTTGTAGTTTTGTCCCTGTATTGATGTACAAGTCTTTATCTTCCCCTCTTAGTAGTCCTCCTTCAAGTGTTGAAGGCCCTAATATCATAGTATAATCCATTCCAGAATGTAGAGAGACAGCAGTTATAAAATTCCTTTGTAGGACGAAATCACGAAATCGTGCAGTACAATTTTCAGAAAATGCATAGGGTCCATGATAATTCCAAGCAGAAAGATTATCAGAAGCACCGGGTTGTTTCCCAAACTGATACGCATAGTTACGATTGGGATCGACCCCCCCTGGTTTATCATTTCCAATTCGTCCGTCTCCATCTAGATCTATCCCTTCATGGCCAACAAAGATATGTGACCCATCACTTATTCTATCAATATATCCGTCCTTATTAACGTCTTGTAGTTCAAATTCATCCTCAATTCCATCTCCGTCTTCATCAATCGGTCGTGCTATTTTTCTCTGCCATGGATTCTGACTCATCAGTTCTGCGCCATCAATATTAAGACTAGGGATCATATAAATAGCTTTAGTGTTCAGAAGGTGTTGAATAGTGGTAGAAGACGAGAAGAATTCAGATACGACTTTATCAATAAAATAAAGGGCATTTTCAACATTGATTTGTTCCTGAGCGTGATGCTGGCCAACAATCAGAACTTCAGTTTTTGGAAGTCGAATTGATTCATTAGTTATCAGAACACAATATATTTCTCGTCCAAAATAGGTCTTTCCTATTGTAAAGACCTCAATGATCTCTGGAAATGTCGTATTAAGACTCTTTAGCTTGTTGACAAGCTCAGAATAGTTATGGTAAGGCCCAAATGAAGAACCAAAGACTACGCTATCATCTCCTTGTTGATCTCCTGGGGCGTGTTCAAATTCTTCCCAGAGAAAGGTATAATCCTCTCTAATTTGAACTTTGGGTGATAAATCTGGGAAATCTGTTTGGTTGACTGTAAACTTAGATTTAACATCGTAGATGATAACAATCGCGCTTGAAAGAATGAGAACTGTAAGTAGGCTCATAGATAGATAGGTTTTTTTCATCTCTATCGAGTAGGAATTATTGATCAATGTGCTATATAAAAACAATAGCTGATAGTCCTATCTATATAGAAAAATCTGGCAGTTTATTTCAGAAATCTAAATAATGGGGAAATAAGCTGAGTCTTAATTCGGGAGAGGTTTTTTAAGACTTCAAAATATCGGCCCCAACCTAAATGAAATCGTATTAAGCTTACAAGATAAGTCATATGTGACTTTGGAGGCATAAAAAAACGACAGAATCATCTTCACAAGTATTCTCAAACAATTTTTCCAAATTGGATCGTATCAATAAATTATTCCAGACTCAGAGCGAGAAAATTCCTTCAGTTGTCAAATTAAACATTCTTGCCATTGGAGTAGGAATAGTTGGGGGAATAGGCTCCTGGGTTTTTCGTTTTACAATTGATCTTATTTATCAATGGTTTTTCATCTTTCCAACGGATTTTTTAAAGACTATCGGTTTATCACTGATTAGCTGGATTCCTTTTTTACTTTCACCAATTGTGGGCGGAGTTATTGTAGGTTATCTTACATCTCGCGTGTCAAAAGAGACAAAAGGACATGGAGTACCCGAAGTTCTGGAATCAGTTGCGTTAAACAATGGTAGAATGAATTTACGCGTTCCTTTTATTAAAATAATCGCATCAGCAACTACTATTGGTACTGGTGGTTCAGCTGGACGGGAAGGACCAATTGCACAGATAGGGGCTGGTTTTGCTTCTTTTTTGGGACAAAAACTCAAACTCAGTCCAAAAGAATTACGAACTTTGGTTATTTCAGGGGTTGCTGCAGGAATTGCTGCTACGTTTAATGCACCTATCGGTGGTTCATTATTTGCTCTTGAAGTTTTGATGGGAGCAGGTGGAACAACAAGTTTATTCATTCCGATAATTGTTGCTGGAGTAGCTGGAGTAATTACAGGCCAGTTTTTATTAGGTGCAGATCCCGCATTCATTGGTTTTCCTCCCTTTGAGTACCAAGACCCCTTTTTAATCCCACTTTTTATCATTCTTGGATTGATCTGTGGAATTGGATCTGCTGTATGGATTAAATTCTTTTATAAAGCAGAGGATATAATAGACAGCACAGCTGAAAAGTTTAAGATTCCTGAAATACTACAACCAGCAATAGGAGGATTGTTTGTGGGTTTGATCCTAGCACTTACTTATTTCATTTCAGGGGATCAATGGGAAACATTCACCATTATGGGGAGAACCTATCTTCCTATGGATACTGTGTTTCAAGATACACTTGTTCAGGATTCAATAATCCCTATTCTAAGTGTTCTAATATTATTATTTATACTGAAAGCTTTTGCGACTATCTTTACGGTGGGATCTGGAGGGTCAGGTGGAGTATTTGCACCTACTCTCTTTCTAGGTGTCATGTTAGGCGCAATATTCGCAATAGTTATTGATTATGTAATTATTTTAGCCGATGTTCCTATTGCTCTCTTAGCATTATTGGGAATGGCCGCTTTTTTTGCAGGAACTGGTCGTGCTCCGTTGACAGCGATAATTATGACTGCAGAAATGACTGAAGATTATTTTTTGACAATTCCACTGATGGTTGTAGTCTCTATCAGTTGGATTGTATCTATTCTTCTTGAAAAAGAAAATATCTACACCTTGAAGCTAATTCGACGAGGTGTGGTGCTACAAGAATCTCGGAAGGATATTCTCGAAGGAATTACGGTTGAAGAAGCTATGACTCCAAGGGATCAACTTATTACAGTTGATACCAAAACGAGATTAGAGACTATTATGGATCTAGTGAGGACAAAGGGGCATGAAGGATTTCCAGTTATTGAACAAGACAAGCTTATTGGTGTAATTACGTTAAGTGACGTTCAAAAGGCGCTTTATAACTCTCCTAGAGATTGGAATGTTTTTGATGTATTAATACAAAAAACGAAACCTCTTATTTGTGTTGATAAAAAATCCACTTTAATGCATGCAATACATATTATGGAACAGAAAGAAGTTTCACGCTTGCCTGTAGTAGAAAAAACACTCTCTGCGCCTAATGAATTTCCGAAACTTGTTGGATGGTTAACAAATCATGATATCACTCACATGTATGTTACATCTAAAGCAGATGTAGCTTTACAGAAGTTGGAAGACCATTTTCTTTCGTATTAGCTTTCAATTTGTCTTTCTGATAAACTTAAGCCCTGAAACAGGTTCTAAATAAATCTATTAACCTATTAGGAGAGAAATAGAGAGGGCTGTTAACATTACAATAATAATTACCAGGATCATCAAAAAGAGAGTCGCAGAGTAATTTTTGGGTTCAATCTCATTATTATTATCCATTTTTCTAATTAGCGGATATAATCTCCAAAAGAATGTCGAAATGGAGAGAATCAATGCGATTAGCGTTAGATTAAGAGTGACTTGATTTGCGGTAAGTAGGATAACAACTAATAAAAAAATAAAAATTAATTTGGTTCCTGCTACCCAATTGACTAAATATTTAACAAAATAATGCATTTCTGGGTCATTCTTTGATTTTTCCCAAGCTTTGAAAACCCCAATGCTGTTCCCCCTTTTCGTTTCAGGGTTAAAATACAAGGAAATTACATTTGAAAGCTCTAGTAGAATGAAGGTACCAATCACAATTTGAGGCAGATTCATATTTGATGAATTTACTATGTCCATTAATTTGTTTTGGTTCAGCTTTCCCTATCCAAACCACACTCTCAAGACTCTCTGATAATCTTCTCTCGAGATTGAAATTTATTCAAACGGTCACTAGAAAAAGAATGGTTATGAAAATGAAGTCTTCTGCATTTTCAACGATAGTAAAAATTATGAGTTTCACACTCATCCTAGTAATCTGGAAGACTCTCATTGATCAACAATTTGACCCTGTCATCGATCTAATCATTATTTTGGGAGGAGTAATTACTGTTGTGCCAATTTCTATGTTTGGTAGATTGATTCTTAATAAAAATCCGATTGTTGAGAGAGTATTTTGGGTGAATTTGTTCGTCCATTTTTCCATTATGATCTGTCTTGGAGCAAGTATTATCCGAGCTATTTTAACGAATGTGCACTGGAGGGGAATCAGTATCCCTTTCCCAAGAGTAATAAGCCTCCTATTCCTTATAATCTGCGGAGGTTTTGTTACAATTACAATCTTTTATCTTGCACTTAGAGGATTAGGAGCACCATTTGCTTTAATCATTAGTAGTAAATATCTGGTAAGTGACTGGTTGTATACTCGGTTACGCAATCCAATGGTATTAGCGATTATTCTATTTCTCGAATCATTAGGATTATTCTTTCAATCCGCTTGGTTTATTATCTGGGTTTCATTTTTAGTTTTCCCCGTATGGACCTTTTTCCTTGTGTGTTATGAGGAGAAAGAATTGGAAATTCGTTTTGGAGAGAGTTATTTGGTATATAAGGCTCGAACTCCTATATTTTTACCATTTAAGGGCAATTTCGAAAGATTAAGATGAAAACAAAGATTTCTCTTCTCTTAATCTAAAATAGCTTCTGCGGAGATTAATATGGCATCTATTGACTTAGATCCATGGATAGTTGGAAAAATTCACCCAAAATTAGTTGAATGCTTCAAAAATCTACGGAGGGAACAATTAACACTCCAAAAAGAAGGAATTATCACAGACCATCCTTCTCTATCAAAAATTTCTCTTGTAGCTGGTTGTGATGTTTCGTATTTCGCAGATGGAGATGCCTGTGCTGGTATAACTGTTTTAAGAGTTCCTAGCTTAACTCTCATAGAATTTGTTTTTACTATCTTTACGCCAATAATTGATTATGTTCCTACCTTCCTAGCATATCGGGAGGCACCAGGTCTAGTGGAGGCGTATAAAAAACTCCAAAACGAGCCAGATCTTATCCTGGTTGATGGAAATGGAATTCTTCATCCATATAAAATTGGAATCGCCTCACATTTAGGATTAACCTTGAATACACCAACTATCGGGGTTGCTAAGCAGCTTTTACTAGGAAAAGTAGATGAACAACTCTTATTTGACGGTAAGATCAGTCCTATTATGTATAAAAATCAAGAACTCGGAATAGCTATGAGTACTAATCCGAAGTATAAACCGATTTATGTTTCACCAGGCCATCTTATCTCTCTTCAAACAGCAAGCTCCTTAGTCTCACGTTATACCAAACAGCGTATACCAGAACCTATTAGATTGGCAGATAAACTTACTCGAGACAAAGTTAGGAGTATAGGGTAAGATACTCAAGAGTTACTATCTGGTCGTCATTCCAATTTTCTCCTCGTACTACAGTTAGAACATCCCCTGTAGACCTGTATTAATGTTAGGACACCGTTATTGAATTCGTATTAATGTTAGAACGTCATAATTTTGTAGAAACACTTAATTACTTCTTTTTTTCATCATTAACAATAGGTATGGTATTGATTTTATCTAATTATACCTGAAAGGATTTGAATTTGAATGAAAAAAGAAAAAATAGGTTTAATATTCTTCCTGCAAATAACTATTGTATTACTGATCACATTCAGTAATTCTGTTGTTGTTTCAGGTGAAATTAGCGAGATAACCTATGAATGGGAATCGAAAACACCCTCTCCTAGTCCCCAGAGTGAGAATAACTATCTGATTACTTATGATAATGAGTCTGATCGTGTGTTACTCTTTTCTGGGTACGATGGTGCGGGTACTGTTAGTCAGGAGCTTTGGGCATACGATACAGATAACAACATGTGGGAAGAAAGGGCGTCTCCTGGTTTTTCACGAGTTTGGAGTTCAATTGCTTATGATTCTGAGTCAGATCTACTTGTGACTTACGGAGGATATACCGAGTTTTGGGGCACGCAAACAAGCGAAACCTGGATCTATGATTATAATGCCGATCAGTGGCAGAACAAACAACCTACAACCCGACCAACAGCCATGTTGGGACATCAGATGGCATATTATGACTCTCTTGACCGAATTATCCTCTATGGGGGTTTTTACTTTGATGGAGCCGAGAATGACTATCCTCAATCAGAAACATGGAGTTACGATATCAATTCCAATACTTGGACCAATCTCCAAACAGTTATTCATCCTCAGAAAGTCGCTTTTCATAGTATGGCCTATGATAGTGAATCAGATAAAATTATCTTGTTTGGGGGTATGCTATCCTCTAATGCCAAGGTACAAGAGACATGGACTTATGATTTCACTGCTAACAACTGGACTAATCTCCAACCTACAATTCAGCCTCCAGCGACTGCGTTTCATTCAATGGTTTACGATGCTGAATCGGACCAAATAATTCTTTTTGGAGGAGAAACTTCTACTGGTGCGTCTGATGCTATATGGCTCTATGATTACAATACGAATGAATGGTGGAAGAAATATCCTACTTCAGCGCCTCCAGCAAGTATATTAAGACCAATAGCGTATGATATTCAATCAGATAGATGCATTCATCAGGAAATTGGAAAAACATGGCTATTTAGATACGGTGAAGAAGTTAAAACCACAGAAAATAGTGAAACAAGTAGTATGGAAATTACCACTGATACTTCAGATGACCCTTCTCTAGACGAATCAACAATTGAACCGACAACCCAAAGCAGTACCAATTGGTATCTATTTAGTGGATTCGTTGGACAAATGCTTTTTCTGACTATTATCATCAGGAAGAAACATATTAGGTGAGAGTGCTACCTCTAGTCAAACCAAAAAAATGGAAAAGGACCAAAGAGTGTTCTTTGGTCCCAATCCTTTATTGTTTATTTTTTCCTTTAAAGCGTTGCCAGCTAAGAATGACTCCAAGAATCAGCACGCTTTCTAGTAATAAACCACCAGGACCTGCTTGAGTCGTTGTTGTAGTGGTGGTTGTAGTTGGAATTTGAGAAGTCGTGGTTGTCGGAATGCCTTCAATTGAAAGATTAATAGGTATAGTGGTGACATTAGCTTGAATAAGACCACTAGGAAGGTGCATCTCGTATGAAGGATACCGTCCAATATTTACCGTGAAGTCATCTATGAAGTAGTTGAAAGGTGCCTCAAGGCCAGCATCAAAATTCCAATCTGTATAGAAGTTAACTCCATTTGCTAGATTGGATAATGTCATCTGAAAATCGGATGTTGATGGTGTGTCATCTATTGTCAATGTAATTGGTACTTCTGCACTTGATTCATTGAATTCAATACTATTCTGACTAAGGTGTCCTAAACTACTATCTGACAATGTTACATCACTAGATACCATTGTTTCCAATACAAAATGTGCTTGGAGGTCAATATGTGAGATTAATAAGTCCAATACTCTGAATACGGTATTAATTGCTGGATAAATAGGGGGAGCTAGTGAACTAACAATCGCAGGAATGAAATCCTTTGCAATATCCCAGAAGTGGAGACGTACTGAGGTATCTACTACAGGTCCGAGTAACTGGGGAGAAAGAGTGAAGGATTCGACTTCCAAATAATAGGATGTCAACACTTCATTCACATCGTCAACTATTCGATCCACAAATGATTGTGGTGACACTCCTGCAGAATCCAGTACGCCGTTGATCGTGCCTAAGGGGATATCTATTTCAAATGACCCTTCATGGATTAATGTGAACTCTCCACCTAAAAACCAGAAATCAGTTGAAACATTAAGATCCATTGCATAATCAGTAGATAAGATTAGAGTATCATCAAACATTTCCAATGCATACGTAATGGTGTACTCTTCCCCTGGTTCAACTGCTGAAGGATACTGTATGGTTAACTCAGCATCGACTGCTAAGGTAACTGTGAGGTTCATCGATGCAGATATAGTAAAATCTTGAGTTTGTGCTTTGCTAAATGCCTCTAAGTCGTCCATTACATTAGACCAAGCATTGATGATATATGGTTTCTTGAAAGGATTAGTCGGGTCAAAGGTGAAAGGAGAGATTTCTGGAGTGGTATAGGAAATTATTGGAATATTATGACTAGCACCATTCAATGATTCATTCAGGTGTGTGTACCAATCCTTAAGTATTGAATCCGTAAGATCTTGGACTGTATAGGCAAATCCTGTCTCATTAGAACCAACTCCTTTATCGAATGCATGATAAAAAGTGTCAATGGTCAACTGAGCAGTTTCTCCTCCTAAAACAGAGGGTACAAGATTATTAAATGTACTCATGTTATATACAGTATAGTCTATAGTAAGATTTGTGCCTAAGAATGGTTGAAGGTTATCTACAAAGGAGATATCCTCTGAAAAGGATCCTATTTGAGTGGGATTATGTTCGTAGATAATGAATTCATGATCGGGATACACAGGATTTTGTGCTTGATCATATACAATCCTTACAGGACGATAGGTATCATCGAGAAAAATAAGGACTTCTTCATAATCATAGGTATGGAGTTGGACTTCCGTAAAACTCGTTCCATAGGTTTCAATATCCCAGTAGAAGAAGTACTGTAGTGCCCAAAGATCAGAAGATGTTTCTTGATCAAATCCTCTACAGACACGACCATAAACACCGTCTGGTTCCTCTGTACCGCTAGTTTCATCATCAATAAAGAGATATGGTTTGTAACCATCAATTAACTCGTTGGCTGTCACTTCCGTTTTCGTCCCCACGGAGGTGACGGTGATATTCACCTCTGCATGACCTTCACTGGTGTTAATAACGACTGTATCATTTGCAATCGCATTGGTTTGATTGTAGATTACATGACCAAGATAATCATTTGTATCTACATCAGATTCCCAGACTTCTACTCTTACCGATAAATTATGTAACCATCCTTCAAAGATCACTTCATTCATAACTATTGTGTCGCTATCTCCTGCTGCAATTTCTCCGGATGAAGGGTATCGCATATATCCTGCACTGCTCCAGAATTCAAAATATATTTCCCCATCACCTTGTAATGCATTTTCCATTGCATTTAATATGAATACTTCTGTGATGTTGACTTGGACATAATTTTGCGAAATGGAAACTCCGGGTAGAATAGTTGAACCGAGGTACACATCTACACTCGATTCATTGAACGTATCTAAAGCATCTATGAATTCTGATCCATTGAAATCTTGGGCTTCAACCTTTGTTTCCGTGATATCTACAGAAAGATCTTCACTATGGGCGAATTGTAATGGAATTACTTGGTTAAGGATTGGTGTGGAGGAATTTTTTCTTATATCTGCTCTTGAAAATGTCATTGGAGAGATAAGTAGGATTCCAAGAATAAAACTGGTAATTAACATTAATGATAGTATCTTATGTCTTCTCATTTTCTTTCCTTCCTCATAAAAGGTTTCCTTCAAAAATCAGAAGGATAGATTATAAAAAAGGGCACCCTCATTTAAATCTAACGCGGGGTGTTTAAAGAGAATGAAGTGGTAAAGTTTCTAAATAGCAAGATGTTATTTCAGATGGCTCGGAATTATTAAAAGAGAGACGATTAAAATGCCTACATATTATCTTGATTTTGAAACAACGGGAATTAATCCGAGTATTGCTAAAATAATTACCATTCAGTATCAGAAAATTGATCAAGAAACTGGAGAACCAATTGGGCCATTAGTAATTTTGAAGGAGTGGGAATCTTCCGAGAAAGAGATACTTAATGAGTTTCTGAGCGATTTTGGATTTCCGAATAAACCGTGGAATTTTATTCCTATCGGTTTTAATTTACGATTCGAATTTTATTTCCTACTTGTACGTGCTAAGGAGGTTTTAGGTATTGGTATTCCTATAAAATGGTTATATTTTCACAAACCTTTTGTGGATATAAAGTCTACAGTAGTTATGGTTAATAAAGGACAATTTAAGGGTGCCAAATTGTCGTGGTTTACTGATAAAAAGGAGCACGGATCAAATATTCCGAATTGGTATTTACAAAAACAGTTTCATGAAATTGAAGACTATATAATGGTTGAAGCAAGGGAGTTTATCAAAGCGTATCAGTTTTTACTTCAGCATTTACCAATCTTATTTGAAAAATATAAACGAGGACGGAGTTGATTCCCAAGAGGATTTAATCTAACTGTTTTTCTCAAATTAAATTATTAAAAATTCTTGTTTGCTTGTTTATTCACATGAAATCCCAATTCAAACTCGGGGTTCAAGACTAATTGGATAAATTATTCGTAATCGGAAGCATTTTTCCAATAAAGCATATGCCTTAACAAGAGATACCCCATGACGGGTAATAGAGGAAGTGAAAGTTGGTACATACATTTGAATTTGTCCATCATTCATACGTGGAAGTTCTCTGAGAAAATTTAATTGTTTTCGTTCGCTTTCTGTGAATTGACCAACCTGTTGGTCAAAGCGTTCAAAATTTACCGTTAGTTTACTCAATAAACCTACATTCAAATGTTTATAGACCATTCCCCTAATTTCTTCTGGATAATCTCCTAGATTGGGATCTTCAAGTTCATGTTGAGTAAATCGAGATTCTAATGCTTCATGTAATTTTGAGATTTTTCCTTTCATAAAACTACTTAAACGTCCTTCTGAAACTATACTGATTGTTGAGTTCTCTCCATGATGAGATAAGATACTGAATCCTTCTCTCTCTAAAAGATTAAATTCTCCCTTTTTCATTGCCCTTTGTGAAACTTCAGCCATTAAACTAGAGATTGCTGAAGTTAATCCAGCCGTTAAATCTAAATCTTGAGCTTCTGCCAAAAAGGTTTCTGTGTAAAAGGCCATTCCAAAGTTATTTCGACATATAATGGAACGAATGCTTAAAACATCGGTAAATCGCTGGGTCAATTCCATCTCGCTTTGTTTCTTTGCAGTAGCTTTTTTATGACGTCTTCTGCGAATGCTTGCGACTGCAAAAACTAGCGCTAAAGGTATTAAACTAATTGCCAAAATCATGGGTAGAATATCTTCCCAAACAACAGACTCTCCAGAGATATTTACAATAAAGGGTCGAGTAGTCGCTTTTGTAGCAACAAACGAATTTGATCCATCTTTTGCAATAACTGTCCAAGTTAATGATCCACTCTCTGAAAAAGAAAGACTGGCTAGGTATAAACTCCCATTAAAGTCCATATGTATCGTTTCAATCTTCACACTAGCACCCTGCCCTCCAAGAGATACATACTCATATTCAAGTATTACTTCTCCAATTCCTGACCCCCAATCGGAAACTCTTGCCCAAATCATAACTCTATCATCAGTGATTTGTTCAATATTTGCATCAATGATGACGGGACCCCAATATGTTCTCAACCCTATATTACCAACTTCGACAAAATTCGGTTTACCGTCATAGATTAAAATTGAATAATTAAAAGAAAGATTACACGGAAGGAGAATCGAGTAAGAGTAATCTGGACCGATGCCAGTCATAAACCCAGGGATTGTTATCAAAGATGAATTATCAAAATAGTCTACTGTGATAGCAATCTCTTCTATCGGGCCAAAAGTATCTTGTGCATTAACCCAAAAATCAAGGCGAGTGAATGAGTCATTAATTAAGGTTTCAGAGTAGCCAAAATCGTTGCAAATAGGAGGAGTTTCGTCTAAGATAATTTCCATGTTCCATAAAGTAATCATGGTATTATTATTATTGTCAAAAGCTTTTATTCGATAATTAAAAGCGTTTCCGGGAGTAAATCCCGAAACAGTATAAGTATAGATGTTTTCCGTCCCATTCCAGTGCATTGTTTCGTTAAACATCGTTACAAACACATATTCCAGTGAAATCGACGAATAATCAATGGGGAGACCACTACCAGTTGGGTATTCAACTACTTCAGCCCAAAACGTAACAGTACCATTTTGATATTCATTAATACCGGTTTCTAATATTTTAGGTGCAGAAAAATCTCCTATCGTTATGGTGCGGTTTTTTCCCCCAATATTTCCTTCATTATCTGTTGTCCAAACGGTAATAGTTATTACTTCTCCAAAATTAAATGTTTGGTCGAAATTATGAAAATAAAATGAATCATAGTTCATTTCATACTGACTAGTACTCCCTTGATTCGTGAAGTTTACATAAAAGGTATTATTGATATCACGAACATTTCCAAAGGCATCATTTGCCCAAGTAGTAATCGATATTTTCCCATCAATTAGTGTGGAATTTTGAATAATAAAGAATACTTCAGGTGACACTGAATCGGTGAGTGTGATTTTTTGATATTGATCAGGGGTTGGTTCATATACATTTAGTGCAGAATCAATTGCTGTTGCATAATACCAGACATCCTGTAGTCGAAAATCGAAATTAGGGACTTGCTGAACGAATAAATTTTGGTTAATATTGGTCATGGATACATTGGACCAGTCTCCAAAATAATTCTGAGAATAATAAAGAACCACTGAGGTTGAATTATTCGGCCAATCAATTACTGTGGAATTAAATTCAACGATCCCATTCCCAAATTCCTCTGCATTGTAGATTATCTGGGGGATGGAATTATCATCAATTATTGCATTATGTTCATATCCCGAATTAAGGTTTCCCGCGAAATCAGAGGCTATTATTCGATAACCCACGGAGTCATTAAATCTAAATGTATATTCAAACTCATAAGTAATCTCTCCTATCGCATACATGGGAAATGTGTGATTCCACCAACTTCCATTGTATATAGAGATGAGAATTGTTACACTACTTGAATTAACTCCACTTTGAAATTCATCATTTAATTCTTCAACTCTGGCTTTAAATACTACAAATCCTTCCTCATGAGAACTAAGATTATAACTTAAATCAAAAATTATAGGGCTAAAGGAATCCTGTGGGACAATTAGACCGAATTTTGGAAAGCTCTCACTTTTGACATTCCCAACACTATCGGTTGCCGAATGAATCGAATAATTTAATAAAACCCCATAATTCGCAAAAGTTTCGAAAATCCAGAATCCAGATGCGTTCAGATACATGTATTCATAGGTTTCATTAATGCGGAGAACTACTTCCTGAACGAGACTCTCCTCATCGGTAATATTAGCATAAAATACTAAAGACCCATCTTCGTTATCAGTAACATTGTAATAATGGATAGTTGGAGCATTCAATTCTCCAAGGGTAAAGAAATTGGTTTCTGACACTTCTTTATTAGAAGCAATATCAATCGCAGAAATATTGTATGCGATGTTTATACCAGAACCAGGTAAGCCCTGAAGTGCAGTATTGTTATAATACTGGATTCCATTAAGTGAAACCATATTGAAAATGGAATTTCTTACTATAGAATTATTGGATGAGTATCTCGCGGTTAAACTGAGATTAACATTAGTCAGGGCACTTTCATCATAGATTTCAGCTGAAAAAGTTTCATTTGTTGGGTGAAATTGAATATTAGTAATAAGTGGAGGATCATTGTCACTATAGGCATTTACTTGAAGTGAATACCCTAAGAATGTTTCAATGGCGTAGGTTCGGTTTCCCGCAACTTCAATGAATTGTAAATCGTTATTAATAGCATCTTCATATTCTACAGTGACATTGTACATACCATAGGAAATATTAGTAAAAGTAGTAACTCCTAAACTCGTAGTATTCTGAATCCAAATTTTTGATTGATTTCTTGAATCCATTAGTGTTACTTGAGCATTATGAACGGTCCTATTATCTAAATCAGTGACATCAACTTGTATAGTAGCATTTCCAGGTACATCATCATATAAAATCCAACTTAATGTCCTATTCCAACTATTCCACCCATCTGAATTTAAATTTGGGGCCCATCCAGCTCCCCAAAAGGCCCTCCGCTCGGCAGAAGGAGTAAGATTCCAGTTATTCGCACCTTTCTCTAAAACTAGCCAGGTTGCATCAGGAGGGTAATAAAAATTCTTATCAGCTCTAACGGCAATACGAGTTATCTCTACACCTGGTGGTACAGAATTATAATCGGAGATATAGCCAACCGCTTCATTACTTGTGTAAACAAAGAATTGATCTTCACTTATGAGATTCTGTGAGACAGGATGAGTATTGTTATATACCCAGTATCTATTAGTGTCTTTTATGCTATAATCATCACCTAGCTGGAATTCATCGAAATGTCCAGGTTGCATCGTTAGAATTGGGATGGAGGCGTCCGACAAAGAATCAACAGTATCAGCTTCTCCAACCGAACTAGAAATTACAATTGCATCATAATTTTCGTAAGAATACACATCTTTTGCTTCATGATATGTGACACTATAATTTAGTCCCAATGTCATGAACTCATAAAATGGTACGTCTTTATCTACATTTGGAGAAGAAGGACTATCTACTATGAATAGAATACTGGGTTGTTGGAAGGATTGAATAGAGAAGGAGGGAATCTTAGTTATTTCTTTGAAGAAATCGTTTTCTGAAACAGTGGTTAGGGCTTGGAGATTGTGATCACTATCTGAAGGATCATTATTAGTTTTGGAACCGTTTAATATGAGAGAAGAAAAAAATAAAATAGCAAACATCATACATACTAATATGATTGACTCTTGTTCTTTATTTCTAAACCTAAACATCTACTTCAACCTAAATTAACCACACTCTAAATGAATCTACTTGCTAGAAGGTAAAAAATCTATTTTAAGCTTCCTCAATAGAATATTCTCTCTAATTTTACATGTAAAAACCAAAGAATTGACCTATTAATTAGTAAATATTCCGATGGTAGTTTCTGACCAAAACATCTTATTAATCAGATATTTTTTATCAAAAATATGAATTAAATTCTTTAATCAGATAATGCTTTCCGCTTGTCTTTGGAATATTTGAATATGATTCTAAGAAACTCCGTGTTAAATTTCCTTTTGATTGAAATATATACGACATCCTTTATTCTTTAATTGAATTATTGATTTTGGTATCATATCAATTTTTTGACTTGAAATCGATAATTCCTTTAATGTTACTAGATGACCAATCTCTTCTGGCACTGTGAGTAGATTATCTTCCAATAAATAGAAATAAATTAGATTTTTTAGTCTTTCAATCGATTGGGGACAGGATTGAATCTTATTTCCACCGATATAGAGTTCCTGTAAAGAACTAATTGATCCAATTTCTTCCGGTATTTCAACTAGTCCTGTATTTACCAGATTTAAAACTTCTAAAAATTTCAATTCCCATAAATCTGCTGGAATAGTTCGTATTTTTTGTGAATAAAATCCAATGCCATGAATCGTTTTGTTTTGAACATAAACTCCGAACTCGTTCCATTTAATTTGCCTAGTGAATAGCGGAAACTGTATATTCAAAAATTCCTCAATCGAATTTAAAGCTTCAACCTCTGTATCTATATTCAATATTTTTTCCCAATCTATCATTTGGGTTCCACCATCTATCTTTTTTAAACCAGAATTCAGAAATTATGTAATGAGAAAGAGTACATTTTGATAAAAAAACCATCCTAGTAAAGTAACGACAAGTAAACCTATAATATCTAACAATATTCCTAGTTTAAAGATTTCTCTTACGTTGAAATATCCTGTACTGTACGCAACCATGGTTGGAGGAGTTCCAATGACTATAGCAAAATCTACACTCGAAATAATAGCTATAATAACCGCTAGTAAGACTGGATCTATGCCTAGCGTTATACCCAGGGGAATGACTATTGGTATGAGTATACTCGCTGATGCTGTATTACTAGCTATTCCTGTAAGAACTAAACTTAAAAATCCCAAGAACAGGAGAACGAAGAAAGGGTGAATGTTTTTTAAGAATCCCATTTGAAGGGCTACCCAATCTGCTAATCCAGTCTTTAGAATGACTGCTCCAAGGGTTAGTCCACCACCAAAGGTTAGTAATGCGTTCCAGTTAATTCGAGTTAAATCTTCTTGAATTAAATGACCCGAAAAGTACAAAAGAATAACACCAATCACTGCAATGAATCCAGCGTGAACTCCATGAAACTGTTCTAGTAACCATAGGCAAAAGACTAAAACAAACACAAATAGAACAACGATTTGATCCTTACTGAGGTTATGGATATCTTTCTTTCGATTTATACTCTTCAATTTTGCTTCTTTCAATGCTTGATCGGTAATTGAAGGCTTTAAACGGAACCATAAATAGAAAAATGTTGTTGGGATCAGTAAAATTAGAACTGGAAGTCCAACCAGAAACCATTCAATGAATGAGATAGTTACGCCTGTATATTTATGCAATAAATCAACAGCAATATAATTTGGGGGTGTACCGATCAATGAACCTATTCCTCCAATCGTAGCTGAATAGGCAATACCCAAAATCATCATTTTACGAAATTTCAAATAATCTTTATCTAAATACTCGAGTAAACTAAGACTAAGCGGAATGAACACAGCAACTGCGGCAGTATTTGACATAAACATTGAAAAGATTGCACTCATCACCATCATAGAAAAGATTAGCAGCTTTGTATTTGAGGGAATAAGAGATAAGATTGTAACTGAAATAAAAGTATCTAATTTTACCCGTTTCATTGCTTCAGCCATAAGAAATCCAGCAAAAAACAATATAATAATAGGACTAAAGAATAGAGATGATGATCCAGTGGCAGTATCAATTTTAAAGATCACAATCAGAACAGGGATTAATAAAGCACTTACAGATAAAGGAATGACTTCTGTCATCCATAAAAAGGAAACCATTAATAGTAATCCTAAAGCTATGTTTGAATATTTGATTATATGAAATTCAAAATAAACTATTTGATCTTTGATTACTTTAGGGGAAAAAGACTCCTTAAAAGATCCTTTTGATATTGAAGCAATAAAATTATTTAACTTAAGAGCTGTACTGATATTCTCTGTGGAGTTAATAGTTACAGTAAATATTATCTTCTTCCCAATTTGGCCAGAATATGAACCATAGTAATTTATATTAATTTGGTAATTCCCAGTCGAATTGGACAGAGTTTGAGGGGTTTCGGAGAATTCAAGATTAGATAACAAGTCGAAAGAGAAATCAATATTTATTTGTATGTCCTCGTGTGTAAAAGTAACATTTCCAGCGTATAAACCATCATTCATGGTTGATGGCCCTATTATAAAACCAAAGAAAAATAATCCGATTGCTGAGAAAACAAATACCACTTTTTTTCTAGTAATTTTTTTTTCGGGGTCGCTGTACGTCAAAGACATTCAAGTACCTTCACGAATTACACTGATAAAGCCTTATTCACATCTCTCTAATCTTTTTTATTAACTCTCCTGCTTCTTCAGATCTATTTAATATTAAATCAGTGGATGAATTCACATCTTTTGAAGCAGATTCTGCTTTAATGGCGGTTCCCGCACCCACAATAATTTGTAAAATATTACCAATCTTATGAGAATAATCATCCTTTAGTAAGTTTTGATTTTTAATATATATTCCTTGTTCCAAATGCAAGAAAACTAGTAGTCCAAGTAATGTGACCGCTGTAACTGATGTATAGTACGCTATTATGGCAGTACTATCAGTACTCATGTATAGACCATAACTATAATCAGGAACACTTGTAATGAGAGAAATGTAAACAACTATATAACCAATTAAGAATGCCATTAAGAGAACTATCAGACCATAACTGTATTGCAGTATTCTTCTTATTTCTTTTCGATTAGAATATACTTGTGTTAAAAAAGAGAATATTATGAGAAATTGAAAGATAACCGAGCTATTAATTGCTATTGAAACATCAAGAAATGAGAGAGCGAGGATAGGAACAGTGAATATCAAAAACATGACACTAAAAATAATATTTCTTGAATATTTTACGAAATACATTGAAAGTCCCGTTACTAGTAAATAGAGGCCTAAATTTAGTGTAATCACGTTTAAAATGCGAAAAATATCTACTATAAAGATATCCTGAGTAAAGGTTATACCAAATGGTATAAAACCAGAGATAAGTAGAAATACCCAACCCATGACTTGTAAAGAATGCCTATTGTCGTTTGTCTTCGTATACATATCGAAAGACACAATTGCTCCAATAAATCGGGATATAATGTTAATAATCAGCCCAAAAACAACTAGAGCGTGCATTTCCATGAGCGATTACATTCCTAGGTTATATTTCAGAGGTAATTTCTTTTATTCTTTCTCTAGACTTATGAAGTTTCTCAAATTAACTAGCTAGTGAGGAATAACCTTCATCGAAATATAAACTCTAATTTACTAAATATGTAATTATTGGGAGCTATGTTCCTTTCCCGATCCTTTCATATCTAGGTTCAATATTCTCATACCTCAAGTAAATGCACTTATTTTTGCAATTGTGCTCTTTCAAGAACTGCTTTAGCTCCACTCAGATGAGCAGCAATCATTGCTTCATCATATGATGGGGTAGGAGATGCTAGCATCTGTAATGTCCCAGTAATTCGATAATCATTCTTTCTTAATGCTTTTACAAGCTCACGGTCAAATCCTGAGCATAAAAAGGAGAAGTGAATGATATTTTCAAATGATAATACAAATCTTTTCCATAAATCTGTTTTCTCTAAATTGTCAATCATTCTTTGTCGTAATTCTTGCCAGTTATTCCGCAATTCAGCCTTTACTCGATCAATTAGCTGATCCAGGAGGTTTTCTTCATTAATTACGGTTAAAAATGATGAAATGAGCACCACTGGATAGTATGGAACATTTTCACTAAAAGTGTAATATTCATGAATGGTTTCCTTCCCCCATTGAAGTGGAATTAATGCATAATATCCTTTAACAGAAGTTATAACCTCTTTTGAATCAATATCTTCGGCCCAAATTGAAAATATTCGTGCGCTTCTCTGGTCGATGTCTGGAATTTCTTTCCCCCAAGGTTGAACATTAGCATAATGCATTGCAATGGGTCCCAATTCCTCAATTACAGTTTCAGTACTGACATCTCTACCTGAATAAAATCGATCGCTTAGTGATTTCTCCTCAAATTTTGTCATACGTTCATTGTCAATGTGGTGTGATAATCCGTTATAGAATTTCAGCTTTTTGATGCTTATCTGCTTCATTTTACTTTGACCCTGAACAACAAAGAGATTTCATGACTAGAGTAAAATATCCCCCGTGTTTGATACTTTTAATAATTCACAAAAAATGGTTTAAGAATATTTGTGAGTTGAATCAATCATAATGGACTTTCTTAAGGGAAACTGAATGCCGATTAATTTCCATAACAAAAAGCACCGTTTCGAATACACCGAGAGATATGCTGATTCTAGCTGGAGAGAGAGAATGCTAAGACTCCTGGATCCCAAAGGAAAACATGTTTTAGATATTGGATGCGGAGGTGGCATTTATACAAGGGCGTGGGCGCAGCTTGAAGCCCTCTCCGTTCTGGGTATCGATTTTTCTGAAGATATGATCCAAACTGCAAGGGATTATTCAACTAATTTCCCGAATGTTTCTTATAAGGTTGGAAATGCACTCTCAACTGGATTAGAAGATCAGAGTTATGATATTGTATTTGAGCGTGCTCTTATCCACCATCTGTCTGACCTATCGGGGTGTTTTAAGGAAGCATTTAGATTATTGAAACCTGGTGGTAAGTATATCATCCAGGATCGTACTCCCACTGATGTAACGATTCCAGGGTCAGAAGAACATATTCGGGGTTATTTCTTTGAGAAATACCCTTTTTTATTAGAGATTGAGATGAAACGCCGTCATTCTTCTAGTGAAGTTGAGGAAAAACTGAGTAAAACTGGCTTCATCAATATCCATAGCTTTTCTTTCTGGGAAATCCGAAAAATATATCAGAATGTTAACGAATTAAAAGCTGATATCCTCGAACGTACTGGCCGTTCAATACTTTATGAATTGAATGATGAACAACTCTGTGAATTGGTAAACTACATTTCATTGAAAATTTCATCTATAGATTCCGTTAGAGAGAAAGATCGATGGACGATCTGGACCTCAATTCGCTAATTCAAGACATTTAACAAGTAATTTCATTCTGGAGAGGACAATTTTAACTTGATTCGGTTTCTGGAAGAAAGCCTGTAAGCTCCATTCTTCTACTTTCTCCGAGCGTCACTCCCTCAATTTCTAATAGTTTTTTCTTGAGGGGTAATCCTCCTCCATAACCAGTTAATGAACCATCCGAACCTATAACCCGATGACAAGGAATAAAGATGGCTATCCCATTTTGGCCATTAGCGTTTGCTACTGCACGAACAGCTTTAGGGTGATTAATCCTTTTAGCAATATCCAAGTAGGAC
>JAEOTC010000073.1 GCA_016840035.1 Candidatus Hodarchaeota archaeon
AGGCTATTGAAGCGAAAAATCAGATCTCTATACTGAAATTACTTGATCAGAATAGAATTTTGCTTGAAGAATTAAGTTTTGCCTGCACGTGTCACCTAGAAATAGAAGCGCATCAAGTCATGAGTCACACGGCCTCAAAATACGGTGCTGTAGCAAAGTTCTCAGGTGCAGGAGGGGGAGATTGTAGTGTGGGTGTGTGTTTCAATGAATCAGATGCAGCCCTCATTGTTAATGAATGGGTAGAAAATGGTATCATGCCTATTGATATCGAATTTTCTCAAGAGGGAATCCGAATAGAAAAAGATTAGAAAAAAACTAGAAAGAACAGAAGAATTATACTATTTCTACTGTTTCGTTATCTCCATCGACTTTTATTTGCATCCCTGTTTCAATTTTACTGACATCTATTTGATCTACACACGGTAATTCGTAAAAATTATCAGATTTTCCAATGATAGTAAGGCTTAGAACAACGATAACCTTATTCAATCCTGTTAATTAATTTTTCTGCAAGATTCAGACATGGATTTCAAATTCTGTCAATAAAGAAGACTATATTCAACAGGATTGCTATATAAACATCTTGTAGTATCAATTCGATCTGAGTTCCCACATATTACAACCTTTAGATAGATAAATTAACAATCTATTGACGAATTCCTTTAAATGAAATTCAACTATATATGGTGAGAATTTATGGAATTAACACCCGAAGAACAAGATATGGCGGCAGGGAAGTATGGTAAAGCCACACAAACAGCCATGGAAATTTTAGTAACACTTGGCGAAATATATGGTGCAAAAAGACTGATTGACATAAGTTCCGTTCAAATAGCAGGTGTAAGCTATGCAAATTTGAACGAACCAGGTCTTTCGTGGCTAGAAGAAATGGCAAAAGATGGAAAGGTGCGAACTTTCACCACCCTCAATCCTGCTGGAAAATCTTTTAGTTAGTTAAATACTAAGAGGTCCAGAATGGATCTAGAGGAATGGAAAAAGTTAGCCATCAGTGAAGAGTTTGCTGAGAATCAACAAAGAGTTGTCAAGGCTTTCGGCAAACTTGGTGTTATCACTACGTGCTCCTGCACGCCCTATTTGTACGGTAACCTTCCTGCATATGGTCAACATATTTCTTGGAGTGAGAGCTCTGCTGTTTGTTATGCTAACTCCGTTTTAGGAGCTAAAACAAACCGTGAAGGTGGGCCAAGTGCTTTAAGTGCTGCTCTTGTAGGAAGAACTCCTGAATATGGTTTCCACCTTGAAGAAAACAGACAACCAGAAATCACAGTTAATATTACTTGCGAGGTGAAAGGTACATTTCGATTTGGGGCACTAGGAAAGGTGCTTGGAGATCGTTTTGGGAAGAAAATCACTTATATTACTGGTATCCACAAAGCCTCTGTTGAAGAGTTGAAATCCTTTTGTGCATCATATGCAACTTACGGTGGAGTAGCTCTCTTTCATATGGAGGATATCACACCTAACAGAGTGAACAAAATTCCCGATACAGTAGAAACCGTTACCGAAGACGATATGAAGAAAGCGCTTGGAGATCTAGATGATGAAACTGAAATAGATTTCATTAGTTTAGGTTGTCCTCACGCTTCATTAGCAGAATTGGAATATATCGCCAAAAAATTAGATGGTAAGACGATTAATCCTAAAAAAGAAGTGTGGATCACAACTGCAAGACCTACAAAACAGATTGCCGATAGAATGGGTTTCACAAAACTAATTGAAGACTCTGGAGCAAAAATTGCCGCTGATACTTGTTGTGTTGTTGCTCCTATCAAAGGTCGTTTCCATGGATTAGCCTCAGATTCTGCCAAGATGTGTTACTATGGATCAGGGCGTAACAAATTTGCTGTGAAATTAATGTCAATGGATGAATGTCTTGAGGAGGCGTTGTCATAATGAAACTGATAGGTAGAAAAATCTATAAAGGGAAAGTTACAGGTGAAGCATTAGTTACTAACGATAGCATCTCCTTTTATGGTGGTGTTGATCCTGAAAATGGCGTAGTTGTTGAAAAAGGTCATGAACTGGAAGGTACCAGTATCAATGATAAGATATTAGTTTTTCCTTCTGGTAAAGGGTCTACAGTTGGATCTTATGTTATCTATCAGATGAAAAAAACAGGGAAAGGTCCAAAAGCATTGGTTTTGAATGATTGTGAAGCAATTGTAGCTGTCGGAGTAATTATTTCCGAGATTCCTTGTGTCGATCAGATAGATGTCAGTAAAATTGAGACTGGTATGCAATTAACAGTTGACGGTGATAACGCAACAGTAGAGTTGGAATAATACTCTACTCCACTAATTTTCCTTTTTGAAAATATGTATTTCTTCTCTTGTACTTTGTTTCTATAGGATTTCCCATCCATAGGATATCTAGTACACGACATATATCTAATAGTCTCCAATTTTCATAAGAAAGGTTTTTTCCATTCATAAGACCAAGAGCGCTTCTATTTGTGGACGGAAAAACATCTCTCAACATATTTTTAAAATCATCTGAATCAGCGAATTCCTTCATTAATCTAATAACTTTTATGGATTTTGCTCCAGGAGAAAAATGTTCCTTCTCGATTTCATCAATTTTTGTTTCCCAAAATGTTAATCTTCCTTCATGATTGAGCATTTTAGGTATTGAATTTGGAAATATTGAGCGTTTCAGGATCTCTTTACTCCATTCGCCTCTTGTTTGTCCCCCGATCAGTAGATCCCTCAATCCCTTTGTTGTAAAGATTTCTGTAAGTCTTTTATGATCTTTAACCTGTAAATCAAATTCCATATTATTTCTCTTTTCAGGATGGGTTTTTTGTAGGCCTATTAAGTTTAATTCCTTTACATTTATAGATCCTTTGACGGTGACATTTCTAAATTCTTGCAATTCTCTCATTCGGAATAGGAAAATATTCGTTTCTTTGGGTGGAATATTGTAATAAATGCTTCCTGCTTGTCTCGTTCCCTTTACTGGAATAAATTCAGCTGGATTATCTGGGGTAAATTTGACACTGTTACCTTTGATATTTGGATCGAAATAATGAAATAAAAACATACCAAAATATGACTGTCCATGGTTCATAGGAAACTTGTCTTTTGAGAGAGCGTTTGATATTAATAACTTGGATGAGGGAGAAAACGATCCATGAATTCTTTGATTTATTTTTTGTCTCTCAATTCTTACAGATTTTCTTTTCATCTCCCATAAACTAGCATCAAATTCATAAGTCGTTTTCTTATCCATTATTGGGGATAGTACAATCCCATCAGCACCTTGTCCGTGTTCTCCTCCAAGGTAAAGTCCATATACATTAGTTAAAAGAGAAATCGAATTTGGAGTTCGAGAATGAAAAGCATAGTGTTTCCTCCTGAAATTTTGGTGTCTCCTTGCTTTTCCAGTAATTCTTTGTATCAGGGCAGTATCTCCCCAATTTGTATTTGAACCTTCAAAAATCCAGTTCTTCGTCATCTGTACTGATTTTTCTTCAGTGTGGCCCAATATTTTGTACAATGAGTATAGAGTAGACGCATAAGCACATCGCAAACGAAGATCTCTTGTCATCTTATGAGAATCCCACTTAGAGAGTAATCTTTCACCAGAAAGGACACTTTCAGGCGCGGCACAATACTCAAAAGCGTTAATCTTAAGTTCCCTGATGTTTTGCCAAGCTCCCTTCGGATTTTTGTAAAAACTTGCACTCTCAGGAAAAACATCTCTTGTGAATCTTGACACTGCACTTAATTCTCTTGGTTTCCATCTTTCATCTATACTAATTCGAGTATTTAGTCTATTGAAAGAAGAAAAGAACATAGATGTTAAAGTAACCGCTTTCATCATAATATCTGTATGAGCAGCCTCTGGACGACGGTTCAGAGGGGATCTTGAACCAAACCATAAGTTTCTACCGGTATTATACATTTCTTGGGCTATTGTGAGGAATCTAGGGTCTTTTGCATCCAGTAAAAAATCGACTGATAAAGAAGCAATTCGAGAAACAAGATGTTTGGATAAAATTAAATCTGCTTTTGATAGATCATTTTTTATTACTTTTCCGAACTGTAAGGCCCCTCTATCATGTTTACATTCAATATGGTTAAATAAAATGTTGAAATTATTCCTGATTCTCTCTCTTATTTCCCTCCTAGCGATTACACCATTAACAACTACCTCACTCGGGTCAATTTTCATGATATTTAAAAATCTAAGAAAATGGGAACTCTTTTCTATCTTCCCTTTTTCAGATTGGTTTATTAGTTCAATTAGTCTCAAGAGTCTCTCGGTAGACCGGATTTCAAATAAAGAATTTGATACTTCAGCAAAACTCTTCCTAGTTCTGGTTTCAAAAACAGTTGTTAGCTGATGTTCTTTCAGGAAATTTCTCATTGACAGATTTGGAGATATAGGTTTTAAATTTCTAAACTCATCATGATAAGCACTAAATTCCAAGGACATAGCAAATTTATACAGATTGGGTAGTTCAGGTTTAGAATGGTATAGAATTTTCGTAAATTCGTGTTCAGTTGTCCCAATCAACAACCTCATCTTTATGAAAGGATCTTTCAATAGGGCCTTAAATTCCTCTTCGTTCCTATAAATTTCTTTAATCCCTGGATCATGACATAGGAAAGATCTAAATAAATCAGAACGAGTGTCTTGATGAATTGGTGAAATTATTCCTCCAATCCCTAAATCTTCTAAACTAGATGTAACATCACATACTTTATCATTATCTATTGCTAACAACATCCGAACAATATTATATTCCCTCTTCATCATAATATTTGAATTTTTAGGGATGTACAAGTGAACATTGTCTGTATGTTTCTCGTTTCTCAATGAAATCAACTTTATTTCCTCATTAAACAAGGTTAAAGCCGACTTTATTGAATCAATGTCCAATTTCTCATTAGAATTTTCACTAAAGGCCTTTATGAAATTTTCTTCACGAAATACTATTTCTATTCCCATTCTTCTAAACTTATCATGATCTGAATTCCTAAAAAGCATTGTTTTTTGAAACAACTTCCCTTCAGAATATTCCATATCATTAAAATTGAAAAAATCTGATTTTAGTTGGATTTCTTCTTCCAGAAAGTTGTGGACTTTCTCCTGCCCTATTAGGGATAAATTCAAATCCTGATGTATTAAATCTACTTTTTCTCTTACTTCTCCCTCGACTTCCTGTAAGATTTCCAGATGATTTGTGGATTGAATAATTGTTTCAGTTTCCTGCTTTATATCTACTAATGGCTTTTCTTCTAATTGAAGTGTGTTCTCAATGTCCTGCTCTGTTTGTTTCTCTCCCACTTCCTCCTCCCTTTTCTCTTGAAAATCTACTTGAAATTGCTCTGATTCTTCTTCTCTGATCACGATTTGGTCTTCATAGGGCCCTTCTGCCAGCAGTTCTTTTTCGAGCTGCTCGATTTCATGCACCCAATCCCTTTTTTCTTTTTCTTCTTGTCTTTCCTGCTCTTCCTCCTGTTTCCACTTAAACCTCTCTTCTGATGACATTTGTCGGCCCCTCTTACCTGTTTTTTCTGTTATGGAATAATTCCCTCAGTCTAGATTAGGCCCTTGCTTTATATACTCGCAAAATGTCATATCCCTCACTACCTGTAAGGAATTGCTCATTCGGTCTTTTCAGATTTTAAAAAAGTCAAACTAGTAATATGGGTGAGGGTCTATGCATGGTACACCTTACACAAATCCTGTCACTGGAGGGGCACCAATTAGTCACAGAAGTGCGAGAGTACCTTATTGAGATGGAGTAGTTTATCGTGTTTAACTGGATAAGAATAAGAATTATCATGTTCTAAATAAACTTAATTTTACCTACAAATCAAAGTTATCGATGCTTGAGACGACTATTCTTTCTTCCGCTTTAAAATGAGTGCTATGATTCCAAATATAATCTAGGTTGAAACCTGTATGTTAAACTAGTCATACTAAGGGGGATGTGTCTGTTTGTAGACTAGAATTAGCAAACCAGAAATAAATAAGAAAAAGAGAATTGACACCCAGTTAAAGTTGCTTATATCATCCAGGATATTGACTGTGGTTAAGCGAGGTAGGACCTTTATGCAAAGGAATTCATATTTATAATTCAGATATCCATTTCTACTGTACGTGTGATTATACAGCCATATCCATCCTGTTTTTGTATCTACCTTGATATATTCCGTATGTCTCATAAATTCCCCAGTTGAATAAGCTGCATAATTACTTGCGTTGTCATTGTCAATATTATACCCTAAGATGTCTCCCCAATAGCTGATATTCTCTGTGGTCCTTCTTATAAAAATCTGTGGACCAATCTTTAGAACTGCATCAGATATTTCTGTTTGTTGAAATTTTATTGTCCCAACAGGCCAATCAGTATCACCAATGAATGTGAAAGTAATCTCAATATCGGTTCCTTTATCTAGTACAATTTCCAGCACTGATCCATTCTGTTTTTCAATTTTAGCATGCATTTGAGTTTTATTACCTTCATTCGTAATATTAAAATATTCCGTGAGACGATAAATTCTACGTTCCCCTTCTGTTACTCTCCAATACGGAGTAGGATAGGTTTCGCTACTACTTTGAACTATCGTTGGAAGGGAGATGACGATCATTACTAATAGAACACATTTCACCTTCAGTTTCATCACCCACACAACTTTGATTGACATTAAGGTACTATTTTAGTGTATTGAGTCTTGGGAAAAAAGGAGAAAGGAGGCCATATTATGGCCCATCATCATATTCATCAATCCAATTCGCTACTCGTTCATCTGTATCAGGATGAATGTGCCAACTTGCAGGAAGACCCATAATAAAACCACAAATCCCACTAATATTGTAAGAGGTATTTTCTTTCCAATACCAATAGTATTCTTGAGAGGTTTCATTGAAATCGGTATAATTAAAGTACATAGGGGTGTATTCCAAGTGTTCTATACATCCATGAGGAGCCTCCATATCCTCATTATGCATATATGTATGTAATACTTCATGGAGAATTGCACGACTATCCGCGTTAAAAAGATACCCTTCAGATGTGTTATAATTTGTTATGAAAATGCAATTTTCGGCTGCAGATACGGTGGTCGCAGATATATTTGGTTCAACAAAGGTAATAAGCAGATCAAAGCCATGATTCCCGGGTTGGGTACCAATCCCATTACTCCAAGAGTTTGATAACCCTAAAAGATTATTTGCTTGAGTCCGGGCCCATGAATGCTCTCCTCCTTCTCCTATAGCAGAGGTGTTCGCATCAGAGTTGAATACTGTAACGAGAAAATCCGTTGAAAAATGTTCTTGAAAAGAGGTATTTGCCCAAGTAGAGGCATTTTCACCATAAATACGAAAATTGGAATTGGTTTCGATATCATCAAATATAGTAGTCGGATGGGAGGTACTGATATCATCACAGACAATGGCGGTGACAAAGACTTTATGAGTGGCTCCACTAGTTATTGAGAATATTGCATTACTCAAAGTATTATTTTTACTACCCCAGGAGGTATGATTGGCGAAAATGTGCGTAATTTCATATTCTCCACTATTTAATGCATACCAACCTATTCCTGTTGAACCTTCAGCGTTACTAGCACCTTCAAACACACGGGAAATGGTTGCATACACCCAAGAGGTACCTCCAACAGCAATCGTGGATCCAGAAAATGAGACATCAACCCACGGTTCATAATAAATATCTCCAGTATGATCAAGTTGTATCTTAAAATTGAAATCGGAAACTACTACTGTCCCAGAGTTTTTAAACTTGACCTGCAGTGAATGATTGATATCACCTTTGGTACCATTAGAAAACGACCAATCATCTACTTCAACCTTACCATACTCGATGAATGTCCCCACCCAATCTACATAGATATAATTTGAGGTAGAAGGGGCAACTTTTTGGATTTCTACTTTGAAAAAGGCATCATCATTGATTTTCGAGGGAGTCCATGTCGTGGCATTAGAAAAATCTAGAGTATCTAGAGCCCATAAGGAGTGACTAGTTAACTCTGTCCAGTTTGACGGGCCGCCCAGATAATGCACTCGAACCTTTAAGTAATCCGAAGTCCCATTTTCGGCTCTCCAATTAACGAGAACTTTAACTTTTTGTATTATAATCGCTTTTGGAGTTATACTCCAATCATAATCTGTAAAATATAGACTTGAGGTATTACTAGTTCCTAAGGCATAAGTATTATTCAAAGTGTAGGCATTGGTTACATTGGTCCAACCACTACCTCCTGAATACCCTGTAGGATCATGACAGCCTGTCGGAGGGGGATTGGTAACATTATATGTAAAGGTCAGCTTGGGGTCATAACTGGATGTGTTTTCCCCGATTCGTGCATAATCGGCTTGCCGATAATCACAATTATATTTCTCCAACCGCCACGAAATATAATTTTCCTCAGATTCCCGATATTGGGCCCAATAGTTAAGGGCGTTCTGTATCTTTGTACTACTAGCTGTCTTCCAACCCGTGCCTGAACCTGTAATAATTCCTGTTTGAGTGACTTGGGTTCCCATAGCTACCCCAGAAGTGTCATTTTCTTTGGCGGAGAAGGTATTGAAATTCCCCCCGATATTATAAATTCGACAGGAGATTCCATCTCCACTTTCAAAATAATTGGTGGTAAAATATAATTCCAATGAAGCGTTTGTGATTGTTTCAATGTGGGCAGTAATCCCAGTATCAATCGCAAAATACCCATCCATGTCCACATAATCCCAGACAGGATAATCATACACCCATTCACGGCCTACTTCCATATAGGAATTTCCTGTTTTCCATGAGCTTGTTCCAGAATATTCTCTCCATAGATCATTATTGTCATCATCCACATACCAGGTTGTTGTGGGATCAATTTCGATTGTGGATCCTGCTAAGAAAGACCCGTATCCGTACATTCCGAATCGCAGTGTCTTTCGCGAAATTCCATTCGGCAAGAGCTGATTATGTAGGTTTAAGTACTTCTGTGTGAATCCAGCTTCTTCCATATCATTGAAATTAGTTCCTATATGGGCCTTATTATTTTGTGAAAAAATCTCTACCTGACTGATGTGATTGTTCAAGATTGCACCTGCATTCCAGACCTCATCAATTGTCTTTTCAATTTGATGCGAGATATTAGAAAAGAGAAATCGTGCGGGTTTAAACCCAGTTCCATCCGTTTGTGGGGCACTCATTAATTCATAGGCAAAGCCTACATCAGAAAAGCTATGGGTAAGACATGTGATCTGATTAATCATATGGAACAGACCATCTGTTTTATTGTACTTGAATCCATGCCGAAAATTCCAGGTACTGCTTAGAATACTGACATTTGGGGTATCAAAATATAGCCCCCAGGTATCTACATCTTGATAAAAATGTAGTGTGTTACGGGGATTTTGAAACGGTTCGGAATAAAGTGTCCGATCATTGAGAATTTTGTCATAAATATTGCCTTCATCTTGAACATACAAATGAGGAAATAAGGCGTACAAGGGGGAATCATATGAGGGAAGTGATGTATTGGTGAGACGTGGATAATACAAATATTGGGCATGACCCCATTCTGTATCTTGAAAGTTGAGATAAAAAGCCATCACACCATTAAACGATTCGTAACCAACACCCCAGAGGGTAGAATTCTCGATTTGTGAGAGAAAAACCGGAATAGAATCGGGTGATTCAAAGAAGTAAATTGAACTATTTCTTAATCGGATTATGAATCTATGCGGATATTCCTCCTCGGTAACCCAATCCGAGTCTTCTATTATCCCTGGCTGATTTACTAAAGTGTCTGAGGTATACTGATATTGATTCGTCTGAGGATGATACCAGTGTCGATTGGTCATTCCCCGTGAGGCAGTTAATTCTAGCCTTTCGGAAGTGTTCTCTATGGTATATCCTACTGTTCGACCAGTTGGGTCAGGAATCAACGTTTGCTGTGAGAAGCACCCCAATCTATTAACCTGAGGTAGGGAATCCAAGTCATGTGTTTTTGTTTCGGGATGAATTATGCTCTCAGAGGAAGTGGGTCTACTCATCTGAGTACTAAGAGGTGATAGTTGAGCTGGATCACCGAGAGAAGTAAGACTTCCTAAGTTCACACTGGGGAGTACACTAATAACTAGGATCAGAAATAACCCCGTGATAAACATTCGGTGAAAAATAATTTTCAATCCCGGATTCGATTCTATTAATTGTTTATATATTTTTAAAACCTTCATTTTTAAATTCTCCATTATAGATATTCTCTGAAACCCTTTACTCCTACTAATATTTTTTTCCATACCGTTGTGTAAGAAAGGTTGTAATTTCAGAGTCATGTGACTATCCACGGATATATATTTAAATTCTGCATAACAAAATCTCTACAAATTCATAACAAAAGTATAACATATGGACAACATAATAATAACATAGCTAGCCCTCTGCTAGCTTCTGTTTAACTTCGACCTGGTAATGAGTTATGAATCAGAATAGGCTTCAATATCCCTCTAATATCCTCCCAACGTTCGTGTTCATATGTTTGCTTGCAAGCGATATTACACCACCCCAAAGTTTCAGTAATAGGTGCTTGACTAATACCACATCGGTACCACATGAAATTTGTTCACCAGTTGACGTATCGTAGATTAGAAAAGGAGAAACATCATCCTGTTAAAGCTCATTTTTACTGGTTTGATGATCTTACCCTTCACTGGAAAACGTCTGAACTCCCAAATTTGAAGTAGAAAACAAATAATTATGTTTCCTGAAAAATAGAAGGGTTGTTTGAGACCTCTGACTTATTTGGAAGACATGTTTTGTAAAAGGGGGAAAAATCTGAGAGAATGAAATCTGTTCTTAATTTATGAAGTCTAGCAAAAATCTCAATTCCTGATAATCTCACTGCGAGATTTTACCCCAACGGTTCAATGATTTTTTGTTTGTTAGTTTCTTGAGAAGAAATAATCCACCAAAAGAAAAAAGTATTAATGTTACAGAATTAACCACATTCAAACCTATTGGGTGAGTACTAGAAGAATCAACTAAGGGCCAGGTGTGGATTTTGATCAGCTTGGCTGGCATTCTACTGGTTATCTCGATTTCCCCATACTCTCTGGTTGTTAATTGTACAACGATAATTCCCCCAAGAATAAAAGCATCTTCAATTTGATAAACTTCAAATAAAAACGCGTAAGTACTCCCTGACGTAATTGATTGCGTTGGTGGAGCAATCAGACGTTTTGTTCGGTTCCAATACCCTTCATAATCATTCATTGCTTGCCAAACAACGATCTTTGTGATTTTGCATAGGTTCTCCCCTGAATATTGGAGACTAAGTGCTAGGGACATATATCCAGCTACGTCATCTGGAGGAATGTCTGTAGTATTGGGATGAACCACCATGGGAACCAGCACCCAATCTGATGTTGTTCCTAAAATACGTAATGAAAAAAGGTTTTCTGAGGAAATAGTTCCATTTGTAACAGGAGGAGTATTAGCTTTACTGATAAGGATCAAAAAGACAACAAAACAGAAAGAGCCTATTTGATTATTCATCACTGACTTTGTCAAATAATGTCTCCTCATGGATTTCACCTTATTGTGTTATTTATTGAGTATGGGATCATTCATTCTTTTTAAGAGTTCCCAGTAGAAAGAAAAAAGGAGAGGGATAAAAGATTCCTCTTAATCGACTCCTTCATAATGGTCAATTCGGGCTGAAAGCCAGAGTAATATATCGGGATGCATATACCAGGTTGGTGACCCACCCATAATGAAACCCCACATACTATAGATGGGTATTTGGGAGGAATTTAGATGTTCAACACTCGAACCATTATCTAAATATGTGTGGATTAATTCATGTAGCATCGCTCTTGCGTCAAATCCTGGGTTGTTATTGAGAATCGTATTTTGCCAGCCACGAGCCCCCCTATAGGTAATATTATCATCAGGGGGATCATACATTATGGTACTAGAGTTCGTATATACAACAAGTAGATCAAACCCATGGTTTGAAGTATATGTTCCCTTTCCAGAAGGATCCCATCCATTACCATTGGCCCATCGTGAAGATAGACCTAGGACATCCTGAGCGAGTTCTTCTGCAAACCGAGTGTAATAGGTTGCATTAGGGCTATCATAAGACCCCGAATACTTTATCCCAGAAGTTTCATTATCGGAGATAAAGGTTTTTAGAATGAACTCTGTATCAAAATAATCTCCAAATGTCTCTTGTTCCCAAGATGATGATGACACATTATATATTCGTAATGAATTATTATTCTCAATACCGTCGAAATGTGAAGTAGGAGTTGAACTAGGAAGATCATCTAAAACGATAGGGACGACAAATATTCTATGTGTAGACGACGAGTTGACTGAATATAATTCGCCACTTGGTATACTCGCACTCATATTCCATGTAGAAGTATAAACATATGCATCCGTAATATTAAAGACACCGATATTCATTGCAAACCACCCAATCCAAGACTCACACAAAGGATCACTGTACCCCTGAAATATGTAAGGAAGATCACTATAAGCAAATGCACTGGTTGTTTCACCCGGTCCTAAAATGATCGAAAATGTAAATTCTTTGTTTATCCAGACATTGTAATCTGTGTAGTTTAGTGCATTTACTTTAATTTTCGCGTAAATCGTTGAACTAACTGAAATATCTCCATAGTTTTTAAATTTAAACCCAATAGATTGGTTGGTACCTTTATAGGAAGAGGTACAATTGATATCCTCTACACGAACATCGTAAAATTCAACTAAAGTTCCAACCCAATCAACCAGAATCGCATCATCCGCATTCTGAATATCCTTTTGAAGAGTGACTCGTAAATCATTGCCATTAAGTTGGTCAGGGGTCCATAAAGGAGAAGTCGTGAAGTTCACGATATCAACCGCCCAAGCGGTCTGTGAATCAAGGGTTTGCCACGCTGAGGAGCCCCTATCCCATTGAATGCTGACCTTCAGTTTATCATCGACCACTGCTTTCCAGTGAATATACACTCTTACACCCTGAGGTGCTCCACCAGTATGTACATCCCAATCATAACTATAGTAAGTTACATTATACTCATTCTTAGTGCACGCGGTATATCCTGGATTACTACCCCGTTTCCCATATGCTTGGGTTTCATTAGCCCAATTTGTTCCCCCATTATAATTTGAGGGATTCTTGCAGTTACTAGAGGGAGTCGGTGATAATGTAGGGGGGCCTCCTTCATACACCACGGTTTGCTCCAGTTCATCAATTTTGATGGTATCAATGGTTCCGACTTGATTGTGCACAAGTTTCACTTTAAACTTGGCATAGGAGATAGTAATATGACCCCAAGAATGGTGAGTACAGTTGACAGTATCCTGTTCCCACGAACCACCAGTGGACACGGTATGGCCTCCACACCAGCTAGTACCGTAGTCATCGGAAAAGTAAACAGATAATGTGTCGTCATTTCCGTCATCAACGTACCAATCCAAGTAAACCTGATTTACGACGACATATGCATCATTAGGAATTTGGACGTCAAAGTCATAATAGATTATCGTGCCTCCACTCGCACTATTACTGGCATACGATCCCCCATTCGATTGCACTCCTGACTCACTCGACCAATTACTTGTGACATCAGTCCAGGACGAAGGAGTCTCTGAGCTACTTGTTGCAAGTGTACTCACTAAACTAAGAGTAAGTAAACCAACTAGAAATAGACTCTCGATTTTCAACATTTTACTAATATTTTTATTCATTTCGTATTTCACCTTTATTTTCTTGAAGAAAAACACCAACACTCAATATATAGTTTCCAAATCAGGAAATCTTTAGTATTAGTTGGTTATTTCTTCCTATGAACCAATTTCCATTCTGATATTTAAATCCTAAATAATAGAAGACTCACAAAATGAAAACAAATTGATAACATAAGGATAACAGAAGACTAGCATTTTTCTGACATGACTCGGTTATTCTAGGGTGATTAAATACTTTTGACTCATTCATGACCTGAAATAATTTGAAATTCAAAAAGGCAAAGACCATTCCTTCCTCACAATTTCAAGAGGTTTCACATTATAAGCAGTCTATATTCGAATATTATGTCAAGATTTTGGAAAATAACAGGATTCCTATCCTCTCGTCAGGTGTCGACGAAAAATATGAAGGATTGCTTATTCAACACTATCCAATTGATATCTTTATTGAAACTCCAGAATGGTTAATAATTTTTGAAATCATCTCAAGAGAATCCGTCGGTATCAGTAGAATCCAAACTATTGTAAATCAGCGATTCCACTTGCTTAGCCAACATCGACCAATCATCGGGATTATTGAAAGTTGCGGGGGATATGATGAGATCTCTAAACAGGAATTATCGTCATTTACACATCCGCTCGTTTTAACCCAAGAATGTCAGTTTATAATGTGGAATAGCCACGCACGGTATAACAAGCTTATTTCACGTGTTCTGTTTCCCGATCCGGATGCAGATGCTTCAGAGAAAGTCATTCCTCTCGATTCGGATGAAATGTGTGATCAAATCTTGAGTGGGCCGTTGAAGACAAAGATCTACTTTTCCCTGCTGGAACGAATGAAATACGGGTCAGAGATTGCTCAAGAGGTGGGTAAATATAGTTCTTCAGTCTATCGTGCATTGGAAACTCTTGAGACGGCAGGAATAATAAAGAGTCGTCGCTGTTCGACTAAGTATCGAAGAGTTTATTACTATTTGACTCCTAGAGGATTAGAATTAAAAGATACGATTCAACGCTTATCTGCCACAAAAAACTGAGAATCGTAAAGGGAGAGTTTCTCTTTTTCCTACTCATCAATAAAGGAAAGACATGTTTCAGAGTTTCTTGACTCGACTTTCCGAGGTTTTCAACTAATTTTCCACTTTTTCAAATCAAAAATGCCCAAAATAGTAACCCTTGGAAATAATGAAAAGACTCTTTTCTAAATAATTGATTCTGAATGTCTTATGTGAAAACCGAACAGAAAACATGGAAAGCAATTAAACCTCATCGGTCGATGATGATTCTTGAAAAAAACCGATTGCTTCAAACCCTCTATACGGAGGCCCTGGAAGCTCATAATTGGCGAGTAATGGGGTGTATGGCTACCACTCATGAACTCATTGAACTTTTTGAAAAATGCTCAATCAAACCAGAACTTCTCCTTTTAGATTATGATAAGAGGTATTATCCAGATTTACTAGCCATTCTAGAAAAGATCCTTTCAATTCATCCTTCCCAGTATCTCTTATTCGTCAGTAATGACAAACGCCTCCTACATGATGAAACCTTTCTTCCTCCTTTCTTACGGGAAGTCCCTGTAATTTTGAAAACCACACTTACAGTTGAGGATTTAGTTCATGATTTGGACTATTTACCTGATTATGTCTACACTAATCTTCATTGTTTCACCTAACATAAAAAAAAAGAAAATTCTTTTTGAAAACGGGTAGAATTATGTAGAGACTTAGTTTAATATCACAGGCAGAAGTGTATGAGGGATAAAATGCTCAATGTTATTTGGAGTAGTATGATTAAATAGTAAGCCCTCCTGGTTGAGACTTTGGAGAAAACAATTAGGATCCTCCATATATCGGGAAAGAGCGTATCTTTGAGCAATCCATTCTCTTTCTTCATGACTACTAAACCTGAAGTAAACTCCAGTACTATTATATTGCTGAATATCTGGATGGAGACGGATCAATGAATGTGTAACCAGTGTTAGGCACCCTGAGCGAGTAATTCGAGTGAAAGCGTTTCCAAGTGTCTCGGTATAGACCTTCTGATTCACCTCTTCGTTCTCCCGATGTTCCTCGGTAAATATTTGTGAAGCATTGGTAACCACAATAATTGTTTCTGAATCACACCACATCGAAAGTGTATGTAGCAAATATGCAAGGAGCACTCGTTTTATAGGTAAAAGTGGGTTAGGAAACTGATAAATTACCAATCCCTGTTGTGGGGTTAATAATAAGGTATAATCTTGCGAAAGTGTCTGGAAATTGAGTTCTGGAGCCTCTGCATATAAATTTAGACTAGTTTGCAGCTGTTCACTTAGGGAAAATTCTAGATCAGTATTAGCATCAGTGAATCTATCAGTTCGCGTGATATTCTTCAGTGAAAGTTCTTCTGAAGGTAAAAATTTAATCGCTTCCTGAAGTTTTGATTGTAAATGTGAAAGATTGGCATGTAGATCTCTACTTCCGCTAGCAAATGCGAGAAGATTCCCCAAAATGTTAGCTTGATAGGTAATTTGACTTTCTCTGGAATTGAATCCTTCTGGTATTGGCAGTTTACATAGATTCAACTGTAAATTGTGACCGATTCGCAAAACAGTCATAGGAACATTATCGTTGCTATATTCATTCCACTTTGAAATTAATCCGTTTAATTCGTTCTCACAGTCTAACACGATAACTTTCTTACCTTCTTGTGCTAAATTGGCAAGATATTGTTGCAATACTCCAATGAGAGTCCGACGTTCTGAACCACCGAGAACAATCAGTTCCGATAACTGTGTTAAGCCGACCTGTTTTTGTGAATTCATAAAATGGGTTCCTAATGGAAATATAATAGGATCATAGCTAAACGGGAGTTTGGGGATGATTCGTTTTGGAACCCGTTCTAGCTCAACTATGGGACGGATAAATGCTTTATCAAATGGAATATATTGCTTCGCGGCATTGACACCAGTTCTATGTCGATAGACTGTAAGTAGTTCATTTTTGGAGAGAATTTTCAGGTTGAAACCTGTTGCTAATGTGCTAAGGACTGCGGTTCTGGTGGTAAGTAAGCGATTTACAGCCTGCTCCATCATTAATTCTGAATTTTGTTCAGTAATACCGAAATATTCTTTGATAACTAAATAATTGTACGTCAGAATCAACTCAAAAGGAGTTCTTTGTGTCTTTCTTGACTCTTCGATAATATTGTTCGTCCTCCACGTGGAAACTCCTTGGTGATCTTCTACTACCTTGGCCAGCAATGATATCTGACCAAGTTCCTTAGCAGAGAGAGCAACAATTGAGAGAAGAACCTTTTGCCTCTCAATAGATCCATAAGGCTGACTCGTACTAATAACCAGGATATCTTCTTGATAAAAGGATATATCAACAAAATAGGCTAAAGAAGTACACGGTTTCAATATTAATCCCAAAATGGAATCGACTATACTTCTTATTCATGAGGAGGCTTTTATATCTGAAATTTGATCCATTGAAATCATTTCGAATATTTAAGTGGAAATCTGCATTATGTACTGAATTTACTTGTACAATCGGACTCATCTTTGGTTTGGGCTGGTATGTAATCTTGGTATTTCATACCTCTACATCCCTTTTTCGGTGACTGTCTGGTTTCTCCTACTTCCTATCTTGATACTATTTAGTTTCTTCTCCCTTCTTCCCAACGTATTAGATCCATATTTCTGTAAAGACCGTAAAACTCACACGTGTCTTGAAAGATGTCGACACCCAGTTACGCATAGTCCCCTTATTTTCCTCCTTTTAAGTTTTATTTTATCTCTAATTCCTTTAGACTTTACTGAATATCGCCTGTTTATATGGTTCTTTGTTGTTTCCTATGGTTCCCATTTGTTTTTAGATATCTTTTCTCACGAGGGATTACCTCTGTTATTTCGTCCTTCATTATTTCTTCAGGATCACGCAAAAAACTATCTCTTTGATTTTCATTCAAAACCTCGTCCACGATTACGTCTTCTCTCAGATAAGGTTTTACGCAATGATCTTCAAATTAATCATCGAATTTGTCTTGGATGTAAGGTGATTGTTCTCCTCATTGGTTTTCAGCTTATTGTAGAGATGAGCAAGACCAATTTTGATCTTCAACTACTATTAAATGCCATATTACGTCTTTTTTCATCAATGATGAGGAGTTCGTTGTGATGTCGCAACACATGAATACAAAACCAATTCTTCTACGATTTCTTGCTCTTTTTCTTCTAGTCTTCCCTTTTTGGTCAATAGGCCATTCCAATCTTGTCGAAACAACCATTTCTGATTCACAGAGTACAATTGAAGTGATTAATTTAGATGTTTCAAATGATATTTCCTGTACTAACCGACTAACTGCTTTTACCATTCAAAAGGCATTTTTTCCGCTGTCAATTACAAATCAGGAATTATTTGCTATTTTCACGGTTTCTAATTCGGGTCAGGTGCTGAAGAAAATTTCTATCACAGTTAATGTGGATGATTATGAGTGGGTGCAAACCTATAATCGAGTGGAGAACTCACGCGATATTTATTATGATTTTTCCTTGGAAACGGAACTTGTCATCCCATTAACTGGCACTCCCACCTGGAATGATATCACAATCTTCCATGCAAGCTTTTCATTAGAATATTATCCAAGTATCACAAATATCGACGCTTCGTTTAGCCTTCTTAAATCTGAAATCGTACAGGTTCGTAATCTGCGTTCATCCGAGGTTATAGGTATTCCTTCTAACTTCATTGTCCATGTAGTCCCCTCAGAGGTATTACAACACCGAAAGAGATATATTCTAACCACATATTATAGAACCAACATTTCTCAGAATTCTAAGCTATATGTCACTCTATCCTTGGATACTCCGCTCCAGATTGAAACTCTTAATCTTATTGGGACCTCCCTTACCTCCAAATATGATGATATTCGTACTTCTCACCGCGTAGAGATAATTTTAGAGAGAAACCTAACTAAGGTTCAATTCCAGTTAGAACTAGCGGAGGGATTGGTAGAGAGTATTGTAGAAATTAATATTCACATTGATAACGTGATTTTAACTTCACAAGATCCTAACCTCAGAAATGGACTATTCAATGAACTACATCTACCTCCTCATCCGATTCCAGAGGAAATTATGTTTGTTGTTTTAATTACTGTTCTATTTGGAATTCCCACTTATTTAGTCTATAAACACCAAGAACTAGAAGCGAAAAAACGGTTGAATATTCTAAAAGAGTGAATGACACATGTTTGCCAAGGACGAAGCAATTGATGTGCGGGAGGGGTTTATCGTCTACTTACTTGTATATACTCTTTTCAGGAACTCTATTTTCGCTGCTTCAGTAGGAGTGCTCGTAGCTTTCATATTAGCGTATTATCGTTCCAGGATAACTCAATTTGACTCACAGAGAGCACATCGAGGCTTAAAATTCTCCATCTTTGAATCAAAACTCCTTCCTAACACAGTAATGATAGATATAGGTCAGCATTTATACGCCTACACTGGATTTCTTTTTCTTTCTACAATTGAGGACGACATTTCTGTAGCTACACTCCGGTTACAAAGCCAATTTGGAACTTCTCATACCTATAGCCAGCTTGGTTCTCTCTATCTTCTCAATTATAAATATGAGATTACCTCCTCATGGGAGAATGTCCCAGAAGCGAAAAAATTGTATGTTCTTCAGCAGTGTAACCAACATATCACAAACTTTCAGAGAGTTTTACAAGAGATGCTTCCAGGGGTAAAATTTCGAGTTCTTTCGATTGATGAAGTAATGGATGAACTTGTAGTATGCATCAATCCTCCAAACCCAATTGATCTTTTACCATCTAATGATTCCAAGATCACATTTAATTCTTCTTCAATGGAAATCACGTTGCCACCTTCAGAAAACGACCAAGATTTACCTGAATCCCCAATAGCCACCCCACCCATTCTCCCAAAGATACCCTAGATCTGTCGTAATAATTTTCGTTTCTGGATAATTTTAGGTTTAGGATGTAATCGTTCTAATCGATATTTCTCCTGCAGAAGTACAGGTTCCCAAGAATACGCAGGTTCGTTAGTCTTTGGGAATCCAAATTGTTGATCTAGGAATCGAAAGGTTGATGGCTCTAGTGCTTCAAATGTACAAAAGTATGGGGTTAAATCGGCTCTTAAGGACAATATTTTCTTTCGTAGAAGTGATTCAGCTTGTTCGTTATTGTCAAGAATTGCATCCGCTGTTTCCCAAATTGCTCCATGCACAATATTAGTGATTTCATTAGCGGTTAGTCCTAACATTGCCTGAACCAACTGTATATTCTCCTTTGAATGGAATTCTAGATTCACTCCCGCCCTATGAGTAATATTTGATATTAATTGCTGAATTGTAACTTTATCTGGAGGAGGAATGTAGACTCGTCTATCAAAACGACGCATCATTGCGCCCTCCAATCGATCAGGTCTGTTAGTTGTTGCGATAACCCTTACCTGTTTTACATTGTCTTTATTCTCATAACGATAGCCATCTAATGCTGTTAATAGGGCTTTTCTAAGCCTCATCATTGCTTCGGATTCACTTTGGACTTTGCCCGCGATAGCATCAAACTCGTCAAAGAGTATAATACATCCTTCAGGTTCTGCATACGCGTTCTGGAATACACGCTCGATGTTTTTTTCGGTCTCTCCAAACCATTTACTCGAAATATTCCCTGGAGTTATGTTGTAAAGTGATAGACCCGACTCTTTAACCTTATCAATCGTTAATAACGACTTTCCGCATCCTGGAGGTCCAAAAAACAAAGTAGAAAGGGGGGGTTTATTACTTAGCATCCAGATATCCTTACGCTCCAGTGGAACTGTCACAATTTGGTTCAATACTTTTTTTGCTAATTTCAACCCTATTGTTTTAGGTTGGTATTCTTTCTTTTCATATTTAATACGTATTTTGGATATTAAATCGTCATTTCTATTCATGGAGGAATTATTCATATTAATGGGATGGATATGATCTTTTTGAGAGAATTTAAGTCCGTCTATAGTTTCATTAATTATACTTAATTGAAATTCCCACAATTTCTGGGTAGAGGACTGTGAATTTTTGTCTATGGCGTTAATGAAAAGTTCTTGGGACTGGTTGAAATAGTTCAAAGCACTCAATGGATTATTTCTTAGCAAGAAAGAATGTCCCACTAAATATTTCTGATGAGCATTTAATATCTCCTTGGGGAATTCGTAATTTTTCATTTCAACATACAATATCTGCCGAGGTTTTTATATCTGAAAAGCAATCTATTCACTCTATAAACTAGATTTCATATTATTTTACATATATAAACCTCATCCTCCATTCCTTACTGAATGAATATGAGTTCAATATTCGAGGTGCTCTTTGAGGAAGTCGGTCGATCAATTTTAGGTTGGTATGTGGCACAATTTGATATCTCAACTCCGTTCAGAGCAGTTGTGTATATCTTGTTTAACTTTCTCCTGGTGAAAGGAATTCTTACTCTTTTTCCCTTTCTCAATCCACTTGCTGATTTTCTGACCTGGCCTTTTCGACTAATTAACCTTTATTCCCATATTGACGCAGCTCGTGAATTGGATATCGAAATTAAACAAAATGCAAAACTAAATCCTCCAGCTATTGCCCCTCCTGATGAAGAAGAACGTCGTATAGAGTTTGGGGTCTATAACCGATTTGAATTAGATAAACGCGCAGTAGGGTCGAATTTCTACTTCTCAGGAACCAGAGTTGCTGATACAAGTAAAATTGCATTGGCTTCCACAAAGATTGCCGTCCTATTCTTCTTAGTGTATTTAGCTATTTTCCCTTTTGTGGCAATCCTTGGAATTTTCGGATTCATAATTCATCTGTATTCCTCCTTGGTACTTTTTCATGCCTTATTTCCAAGTACTAATGAACAGATGATGGTTCTGTACGAGCTCATGCGTGGGGGTCATATCCCTCCCTTGTGTATGTATTGGGTCTGTTTTGTATTTGGAGCTTTTTCTCTTGAAACTCTATTACGATCAGGTGGTAATATCTTCTTAGGCCTGTTTTCTGGCATTGTATGGAGTCATGGATACCTGTTCTTTCTTACTATGATTTGTCAGTGGTTTAATGTTCACTCAAAGCAGAAATATCCTGTTTTACGAGCAATTCCAGACAGTAGCGAAACTAAGTCCGAGAATAAGCATAAATCTGCTATGTCCCACTTTTCTTCAGAACTGAATTATGAATAAACTACAAAAAAAATGGATGTGTAAGGAAATACATTTTCCTTATTCATTAAAATAATCCTTTAAATCAACTGCGGGAAACTCTGCTCTCCCGAAGCTTTTCCCTGCAGTTTTAAGTGGGGCTGTTAAATCAAACCCGACTTTATTGGTAAGTTTGGTCCCAGGTTCTGCACTAGGATCTAGACTTGAACCAGGTTCTTTCCCAATATCAACTAAATCCCGCTCAGCTTGAAATCGAGTTGCCATTGACCATTCTACATCAAGGGGATCGTAAATATTGATATCTTTGTCCACTACAAACACATGCTTGCAACTTCGATGTCCTTGGAAAGCAGCGTGAATAGCTTTCTTACCATCATCCTCTTCTTTCTTATCAATTTTTACAATAGCATGTAACCATGAAGATCCACCTGGATTTACGTTTACATCGATACAGGTAACACCTGCTTCGTTTACTGTTTTAAATATCGTTGGTTCACGTGGCATTCCCATCAAAACTTTATGTTCTAATGCTCCTGGTATCAAAGCTTGCCAGATAGGATTCTTCCTATGAGTAATCTTTCTCACTTCAAAAACAGGTTCATCGCGGATAACATCGTAAGTTTCAGTCAAATCTATGAAAGGCCCTTCATTCGAGCGATCATTCATAAACACACGCCCTTCTAAAACAACTTCACATCCAGCGGGGATTAACATATCTACAGTTTGTGCTTTTACAACTTGGGTTGGAGCTAATGCATTTGCGATCTCAAGTTCATTAATTCCCGTTTTAACCGAAGTAGCTGCAGCTACCAGCACATTAGGAGTGTTACCAACACAATAAACTGCATCAACCTCTCCTTTTCTTTCTAGAAATTTGTAAAAATCCCTACCTTTGATAATTCTCGTACTCATACGATTTTTCATAAATTGCATTGCCCGATGGAAGTCCAAATTCTGCCCATATTCGGGATCCTTAGTTACTACAACTGCTGATGAAATATATCTACCTCCATCTCGCTCATTATGTTTTAGGATAGGTAGTTTATCTAAATCTACATTATCCATCACAACTTCTTGACAAGGAGCACTTGTAACTTCTTCAGGCAAGCTTCTTTTATCAATAGCCTCAGTGAGCTTGGGTATAAGCTCTGCAGTCGAGATTCCGAAATAATCAGCAATACTTATTTTTGTACTAAAGATATTTCCTGCTACCTTAAAGTTTGAGTATCCTTTTACGTTTTCAAATAGAATGGGGGTCGGTTCAGCCGTTTTCAAAACAGCAGCTGCCTCAATATCTATATCGACACCTTTTTTGATTTTGGTAATTCCATTTTTCTTTTCTAATTGTGTCATGTATTCACGAAAATCCATCGATTAACACCTCTATCGCTATTTTAATTTTAAACTCCTATTTTTGTTTTCCAGGCAGCAAATCCTGCTTCCTTCAGTGCGTTATAGACTTTATCCTGCAGATCAGTTCCTGGAGTTAGCATATTTATATTTCCTCCGCGCCCAGTTCCTGTAACTTTAGCCCCTAATGCCCCGGCTTCTCTTGCTACTTTAACCATATTATCTAATTTTTCATTAGATACCGTTATTTTCTGTAGTAGTTCATGATTTTTATTCATAAGCTTTCCTACTTGCTCTAAGTCCATTAATTCTAGCGCATGTCTCCCATCCTTAACGAGTGATTTATAGTCTTTCACAATCTTATCAAACCACTTGGGATTCTCTTCTTTTTTAGCACGAACATCTGCCACAACTACACTTGTATTAGCTGTCATTCCTGAACTAGCTATTACCATATCCACTGGTTTAGAAAGCTTTATGGTTTCCATTGTGTTTGGCCCTCCGTGAAGATTCTTTACGAAGTAAACCAAACCTCCAAATGTCGAAGCTGTATTATCAATACCGCTAGGTGTGCCATGATATCCTTTTTCACCCTCATATGCAGCCTCATTGATTTTCTCATCATCCCATCCCATCTGAAACTCATCATTAATTGCACGAGCTAAAGCAACACAGCTAGCAGCGGAAGCTCCTACACCACTCGCACAAGTCAAATTCCCACCTAAGGTAATTTTCATTTTCTTATCTTCGAGGTCAATTCCCATATAATCTAGCACATTTCGTATTGACACTTTTTGTTCATCAAATTTCTTTTTTTTATACCCAGGCACTTCAGGTCGATTATCAAATAGTTCATACCCTTTTCCCTCCTCTATTTCAACGATTGCCTCAGTAAAATCGCCAATTGCTGATGCCATGGCCGGTAAACCATAAACTACAAAATGTTCGCCGAAAAGTATTGTTTTTCCAAATCCAGAACCTGTTCCCATCTTTATTTCTCACCATAAACTTAATTCATTCAATTTACCTTACGAATGCAATAAGGACTCAATCTTTGACCAAGATTTCAGATGAACATTTGTCTTCATTTGGCTTTTTTTGTTTAGCTAACTGAGAAAGGTTGAAAAAAAAATAATTTTTTGCTTTAAATTATGAGATCTCTTTTAGATTTCGATTTAAGTGGCAAAATTTGTTTAACTCGAGTGGATTTTAATTGTCCGCTTGACGATGATAAAAATATTCAGGATTTCACTCGTATTAAAGCTCATGCTGAAACAATTAAGGCCATATCTGATAATCAAGGAAAATCTGTTATAATAGCTCACCAAGGAAGACCTGGAAGTTCTGATTTTAGTAGTTTAGTACAACATTCTGAAAAACTGCAATCAACTTTGTCAGGGAAATATAATGTTGATTTCATCGAGCAAACACATGGACCAGCAGTAGAACAGAGAATTAATAAGATGAATCATGGAGATATCCTTGTCCTTGAAAATGTTCGGCAGGTTGAAGGTGAAATTCAGAATAAACTCCCTTCCGAACATGCAAAAAGTGAATATATCAAAAGCTTATCAAAGGTTGGCGAGATTTTTATCAATGATGCTTTTTCTGCGGCACATCGTTCGCATATGAGCTTAGTAGGATTTACTGGGATTTTACCATCTGCTGCAGGACTTATTATGGAGAGAGAAGTGATTAACCTTCAACGAGTTGTTGATGACCCTCAAAAACCTTGTGTTTTCATTTTAGGAGGAATTAAGCCTGAAGACTCATTCAAAGTAGCTGAACATGTATTGAGTAATGATATCGCAGATGCTGTTTTAACAGGTGGTGTTATCTCTGAAATTTTATTAGTCGCAATGGGAAAGTCTTTGGGAGAACCAACTATGAATTTTTTGAAGAAAAAAGATTTACTTCAATTTATTGAACCAGCAAAAAGTCTACTTTCAAAATTTTCAGATAAAATCGAAATCCAGCAAGATTTTGCGGTTGATGAAGGTGGCAGAGTTAACTATGGAATGTCTGATCTTCCACTCAGTGCATCCATTCTTGATATTGGAGGGAAGACAATTGAGCATTATACTGAAATTATCAGAAATTCTTCAACATGCGTTCTTAACGGCCCCATGGGTAAATTTGAGGATCCAGAATTTGCCAAAGGGACTTTAGAAGTATTTAAAGCTATGAGTAAATCTCAAGGATTCTCTCTTGCGGGTGGTGGGCATAGTATCTCTATTCTAGAGAAAAATAACATCAAACTATCCTATATGAGTACAGCTGGAGGAGCCATGATTCGTTTCTTAATGGGAAAGACACTACCGGCTATAAATGCGCTTTATAAGAATGAGGATGAATTTCCTAGCAGTATATAAGAATTTAATTAGATTATTCTCAATACTAAAGTTATACTAATCACCAAATCGAATTATTTTCTGTAACACACTAATATTGATAAAACCGTTAAGATAGAACCTATCTAATCCAACAAAAAACAAATTTTCAATAAATCGGAAGAGATAAAAAAAGGGATAAGTATCATTATCCTAAATTCCATAGGATGTTAGGTTGAGCATGGTTAAATCTGAAGATGTCCAGCAAATCCAAAATGATTTGGAACTGGTTACTAAAACAGCCAAAGTATTAGCTACTAAATTAGAAAAAATTTCTCGAAGAATAGATGAAATGATGAAGTCAGTTGAAGGAGTTACGGGTTCAGCTGCTCAAGTACCTGTTTCTAAAGCCGCGCCTAAAGCTGCTCAACCAGTAAAACCTGCTCCGGCAGCACGGCCTGAACCTCGTGCACCAAAAAAGACAGCAGCATTTGATAGTACGAGTACCAAAGCAGGAAGATATCTTGATGCGTTTTTAACACAATTACAAGAGCTTAAAAGAGGAAGAGAGATATCTGAAGCTCTCTCCCAGCTACGAGATCAAGTTATGCAATCAGCAGAAGTGGGCTTTCATCCCGCATTTCATGAAATGGGAAGAGAAGCAAGTCGTCTAAAAAATATGAGTATCATTACGGAGGAAGAGAGAGAAGTCCTTATCGAGAAGGTTTATGACTGGAAAGATCGTATCGGTTAAGATAATCATAATTTCGCTTTTTAATTCAACCTGATCTTACATGATTTCCACATTTATTACAGAAAAACGCATTTCCAGGCAAGGTAGATCCACAAGAGGAGCATTTCCGCTTGTTATCCATATAAGAAGAACTAGATGAAAACACTGGATCCTTCTCGGCCTCACTTGTTGCTGAAAATGGACTTGGACTAAATGGAGAGAAACTTGGGGGAGAAGAATCTTCAACGGGAGAATCGAAAAAGGAAGACTCCGTAGGAGAAGGTGAGGAAACCTGCTCTTCAGCAAAATCAACTCGACTCGCAAGATTATCTAATTTTTCTGAGATTTGAGACATAATTGGGAGAAATGGACAAGTAGCACCTTGACCTAAATCCATAGAAGTGGGAATAGAAGACGATTCAGGACTGATCAACTTAAATCCTATACGTAAGCCCTCTGATTTCTCATTGATAGCAATTCCTTGCTCAAGTAATCCACGGATCACCTCTTTCGCAGAATAAGCGCGGCCGCGAATTAGAATCCTTCCTGAGATCTGATCAAGGGGTTGATTCATGAGTTCGAGTCCTCTATTAAGTAAAGAGAATTCGAACATAATAAGAAAAAATATCATCTACGTATTATTGAAATTTGGTTTAATGCTCAGATTGGTCAATTATTTAATGCAGATCCTTTTGAGATTATTTTACATTTATAGATTACGAGATCTGGAACAAATTCTCAAAGAAACAATGAATGACACTTATTTCGATCATCCTTTATTCTCTTGTAATCACATTTCCCCAGACAGTAGATTTACAATTTTTTTCGTTAATTACGAATTCCTTAAGAACAACATTTTTGAAAATGAATAATTTTTAAAAGGATAAGCTGAAAAGACTAGAAGTGACAAAAAAAAGCAAATTTCTAATGTTGAGGTGAAAAAATGCCAGCGGCTTTCGTATTAGTTAATGCAGAAATTGGATCAGAAGATGATGTATTAGAAGAATTAAAGGGTACCAAAGGTGTTGTTGGTGCTTGGATTGTTTACGGTGTTTA
>JAEOTC010000074.1 GCA_016840035.1 Candidatus Hodarchaeota archaeon
TCCATCCTCTCTCCATCATCCACTCTGAAATTTCTTCCCCTTTTCGGAAGTCAACCTTATTCAATGTTTTACAATCTGTACTATCGAATTTTATCAAAAATTCGTTGTAAAGCTCGTTTACGGCTTGGATTGCTTTTTCTCGATCATCCTCATTTTCTTCTGGTATCCCGTGGAGATTTTGTCCACATTTGAGACCAATTCCAATGCTACTACCAATTAAGAGTCCACAAGTTGTAGATCCTGATCCTATTGCTCCTAAGTACCCAGCTGTTGCCCATGAATTGGTTTCACGGGGTAAATTCCATAATTCTAATAACGCCTGAAGTGACGCCTCTGCACACGTATAACGATGCATTCTTCTGTATGCCTTGGTGAGAATATTATCAAATTTTTCTTGGTTTGTCATTGGAAAACTCTCTTTAGGTTTGTTCCATAATTTTTTGAATTGTAATCTCTGATAGATCTATGTTGAAATTCTCCATCCCTTTTTGAAAGTTGTCCTTTCAATCTCATGGAAAATTATCGGGGGATTTAATGAGTCAACCCAAGATTGCCGAAAATATAAGATCTATAAACACATGGATAGGGAACCATTTAGATTCAATTAAGAAAACGTGATTAAAATGGAAAAAACACTGGCAATTAGAACATTAAAGACTATTGGAATAATAGGATGGATTCTTGGAATATTTGCGTTTATCTCAAGTTATTTAACAATGAATCAGCCATATGATAGTCCTGGAAACCTTGAAATTATTGTTTTCTTTGGATTATTTGGAGCAACAATGTTTATTTCGGGGACTGTTACCTATTTAAAGAGTTTAGACTACCTCGATACTTAATTATCTCTAGAGTGAAGTAATTATAATTTCCTTCTGTTGAGTTTAATCATATTAGACATTCCTAGACGTTCTCTGATAAGTAATCGTTTATTTTCAAGACGAGATATGATTCTTGACATGTTCATCTCAGAAACACTTAGTTGTTCTGCAATTGATTTTTGGTTTAGAGCACCTTGAAAAAACAAAATCTCAACAACTTGTAGCTCTTGCCTTGGAAGAATTGATTCCCACCGAGCTTGTATAGAATCCCAATTTAAATCGACTGCTTTAGAGAAATCTAAATGTGAGTTAGAACTGGTTGATGCATTCTGTGCAGAAATGTCTTTTCTTAACTTTCCACGACTTAAGAAATTCATAACAGCATCATGTCTATAGTAAAAAAAACCAATAGCAAAGAAGACTGCAAAGCAAGAGAAAATAATAATAACTGGAAACAATCCATCTGGAGGTTTGTCTAGAACGACAACTGGAATAATTATTGGTTCTTGAAGCTCATAAACAATAACCTGAATACAACCATTCATTCTTGGAGATGCAAGAGAGTTCACAAGAAAGGTAGCAACAATTTTTTCTTCAGGAATTAATGTATAATTAGATACATTGGTACTTATCCAATCTGGAGTGATAATGAATAATTCAACATCAAAATCACCAATATTTTCAATTGGAACGTGGATAGTTTCACCAATTGTACAATTCCAAGGGGGAAAATCTATCATTAGAAAAGTATTTGGCAACTCCCTTGGATGGAGTTCCAATGTAGCATTAAATCCCTCTAAATTAATGTTAGTCCATGCTAATACAATGTTTCCCGAATTACTCACAATAGTAGTTGGTTCAGGTATTATTGACTCGTATGTATAGTCACTCCCAAACCGAATTTCCGTGTTATGAGTTACAACCTTTGTACCCCAATCAATTCCTAACTCATAACTATAAGTATCAGAGGTGTTTCTGGAGTACTTCCCCCAGTAGCTTCCCCTTATCAGAAAGGAATCTCCAGAATGTATAGTATGATTTATCGTTGAGAAGGTGACAATATTTCCTGTTTTATTGACAACAATAGGATCATTCTGAATTGATATGGTAACTTCATCAAAAGTCAACCCTGAAAGAGAAAATGAGCATTGAGCAAAATTATGTTCCGTTAACCAGTTCCCCAATGCTTCAAGTCGAAAATAGCAACGATATTCTCCATCTGGGTAGATATAATAGGCTAAGTAAGCATCAAGTATATCTATCTCAGTATGAGAACACGTGTCACATTTTCTGCATGTTTCTGCTGAAATAATAAGAAATTCTTCCGAGATGAAAGGAGTACAGGTTGGTATCATCACTAGTGCTACTATACACGCCACTAGTCTCCTTTCCAATAATAATTCACCCGATTTTGTTCGAATCAGATTTTTGATATCGAGATAATTTAATAAGTTTTCTAGATTTTTTTCTTCTTAAACCAGAATAAATTACGAATAACGTCATCATTAATAATGAGGACGGCCCAGTTGCAGGTTTGCTGGTTGATGGTATAGTGGGATTTTCTGTATAACTTACGATGCTAAATAACTCATCAGAAATATCAGTAGCATTCAATCCTTCTGAACAAAAGGCAATAACTTTGATCATATAAAAAGAACTTGAGGGAAATGTCCTTATGTCCCAGACATATTCAGTTCCGACAATATCTTCCTCTAACATAGTCCAAGTGGTTCCTGCATCAGAGGAATAGTAAATTGAATACTTAATGGAATGGAAATGAGTATCGTGTGATGGGATCCAAGTTATTGTGATCATATTTTCAAGAATTTCCCTACCATTTGGAGAAATTATTGTAGGGGGAAGTAGTGCATGCTCTTCTGTAAAAAATGGTTTGACAAGAGGATAGTTATCCTGGTTTCTTGCAGACCCAGCTAGAATATAAGGCTTATCAACTATACCATCAGCATTAACATCTGGATCTACCCAATCATCCCAGTAATTGTGGTTGAAGTTGTTACTAATGCTTTGGCCCAAACTTGAATCACGAGCTTGGTAAGTACTCCCTGGGTTATTACCCACGAAACTATTCCAAGAAATAATATTGTTAAAAGCATAATCGGAGATAGCTATTCCTTGTTTCTGATTATTGGATATAATATTGTTGATGATAAAATTAGAACTACTCGGTTCATCAGGATACCAAGGATAATATTGGCCTATTTCAATTCCAACACCATTGTTACTAGCAATTGTATTGCTGATGAGAGTATTGTTTCTTGAGTCATCGAGATATATTCCCCCTTCGTCATTATTGATGATCGAGTTATTGGTAAAAACATTATTGTGTGAGAAAACTAAACCAATTCCCGTGTAAGTGTTATTCGTTATAAGATTAGCAGTAAAAATGTTACAACACGATCTTCGTAAGTCTATTCTACTAAAACTGATTATGTTATTACTAAAAGTATTATTCCATGATTCAGATATAGATAAGTCAGAATTGTTCACATAAGTATCAATGATGAGACTATAATTACATAAATTGAGTTTGATATTATTCTTACTAACAATACTGTTGTTAATAGTAATATTACACGAATTTTGAATTTCCATTCCCTCATTATTATTGTTCATAACAGTGATATTGGTAAAAAAGATATTGAATGAATTATTCAACCATATACCATCAGAATTATTCATGAATGCAAGGTCTATGAGATCTACTTCAGCTGAATTATCTATCCACACTCCATATCCAATATTTTTACATATTTCATTGTTTTCAAGTGTAACATTAGACGAATCCAATAAAGAAATCCCCGTGAATTTGTTGTAATTGAAGACATTATTATGAATGTTCAATTCCTTACAAAAAGCTGCTATTAATCCGTATGAAGTGTATGTGATAATTTGCCCCGTGATTTCTGCATCTGAAACATTAACCAATATAATTTGCTCTGCATTTGGAGGAATTGTACCACCAATTGTATTTTGCCAATAAATCAATGGTCGTCCGTTAATCAGGTTATCCACAATTGAAGATTGCAGCCAATCCTCAATTTTTTCCCCATAAAAAGCAATACCCTTACCCATTAGGTTATTTGCCTGGATAATATTGTTAGAGGAACGAAATAAAGCAATCCCGTAATTGCTGTTATTGGTGAATGTATTATCATGAATATTAAGCTCCTTACAGAAAGCTACTAATAATCCACAAGAAGCGAATGAGATATTCTGGCCTGTGATTTCAACACCAGTAACATTAATGAGAATAATTTGCCCAGCGTCTGTAAGAATGGAACCACCTCTGATACCTTCCCAGAAAATTAGAGGTTTACCATTAACAAAGTTATCTTCGAAACCATTTTGTGAATATGTTTCAAAAGCTTCTCCATCAATTATTAGACCATTCCTTGTCAGGTTATTCGCAGATAAAGTGTTATTCCACGACTCAGAAAATCCAATTCCTCCTTCAGAGTTATTAATAATTAAATTGTTGAAAAGAGAATTGTTGTAGGAATGATAAAAGGATATACCTACTCCAGTATTGTTGGATACTATATTATGGGTAAAAGTATTCTGGTTTAGATAGCCTAAGTATATCCCATGATCAGTATTGTCAAAGATTGTATTATTGATATAAGAAATATGGAATGAACCCCCTGTGTTTATTCCACCATAGAAATTTTCATGAACAAAATTATCAATAAGACTAATGTTACATGATCCTGATAATTTTATTCCACCATCTCTTCTACTTCCAGAATGACCACCTCCTCTTCCACTTTGACAGTTGTTAGAGACTGAATTTGAAGTAATAACGGTTTTGTTCGATTCTTCTAACCATATTCCAACAACACTGTTATTAAAGATTGTATTATGAGAGATGGTACAATTAAATGACCCCCGGAAGTATACAGCATTCCCTCCATTCATGATCGTGTTATTAGTTATATTAATGTTGTATGAATGAGAAACCCAGATTCCCCAATAGCTGTTAACTACAGTGTTGTTAATTAGCTTACAATGTGCAACATTAGATAAAATCAAACTTTGGCCCATGTTCTTCAGGAAACAATTGGAAATTTGAAAATGGAGGTCAACATTCCAAATGTTTATTCCATACCAAGTCTCTGAGACAATATCTAACCCATCTATGATATAAGGGTTTGATGCAGTTCCGTTTCCTGTCCATCCTTCACTATTTGCTTTTGCTATAAACTCAGCATTGGAATGTATCTCAATAGCTGGACTAGGAACATTTTGAATAACAGAACTTGAAAAAAGGGAACTTTGCTTAGGAATATCAGCTGGTGAGTTTATTATCTCAACTTGTGGAGTCAGAGTACTGGAAAATAAGACTATTAACAAGAGCATTATGAAATTCTTAATCATAAGATTGGTCCCTTCTTTATTTGTCCTCCATTCAGAAATCTAAATTCAGAGAGAGTGATGAATGTCTATATCTCTTAGAAATATTGCTTATATTCCTTTACTTGCAGTTAACTGTTAGTCCCAACCTTCGGTTATTACTTTCTCTAATCTAGTATTTTATCATATCATTTCATTTTTATCGTCACTTCAATACGAATTCAAATGATCAAAAGAGAAATCTGTCCAGAAAATCTCTATCAGATTAGTCGAATTCAATTATCTATTCCTATCGTCGTAAAATGCCAGTTTGAAGACATAAAAAGTGTCAAAAACGGGACGTAGCGAATCCTTCCTTATAGATCCTCTTCTTGAAAAAAGGTTTTACTTTAAGGAGATCTAAATTATGGACGAAATTTATGTTATTCTCTTGCTTCTTCCCATCATTATGATTTTAATTATTTCTATTCTCATTAGGGCTCAGTATAAGCGAGCTTTAAACCGAAATCTTCAATTTCTCGATAATCTCCATTCAAAAACCTTTCAATCCACCTACGGAGAAGTAGAATATCTCTTAGAAGGAATAGGACCTACAATTCTTGTTTCTCATGGGATTACAGGCGGGATTGATCAAGGAATAGGATTGATGAAAAGTTATTTGGGTTCTAGCTATCGATTTCTCTATATTTCACGCTTTGGGTATTTAAAATCTTCAATTCCGGAAAATGCCACCGTTGAACTACAAGCCGATGTGTATAATGAGCTTTTAGAGCATCTAGGAATTTCTTCCACCTTTGTCTTAGGAAATTCGGCAGGAGGCACCTCTGTAATTCAATTTGCCCTTCGATATCCGAAAATGTGCCAAGGCTTAATCTTACTCTCAACCAATGCCCCTCTTGACATTGATCTAGGACATCCCCCAAAATTCGTCTTTCGTTTTGATTTTCTTTACTGGTTTTTCATGAAGATGACTGGCCGATTTTTGCTATCCATGTTTGTACCAAAGGAAATTTTGAGGACATTATCAATAAAGAGAAGGAAAGAAATAATGGATGAAATCTATTTCTCTGGGTTACCAATCAGTAAGCGATCAGAAGGTATTTTCTTTGATATGTTTATTTCTAATCCATCTATTAACACTGATGTTCCATTTGAAAATATTAAATCTCCCACTTTGATCATTAATACCGTAGATGATCCCGCTACGCGTATTGAAGGAGCAAGAACGCTTGCAAAAAGAATTAAAACAAGCTCCATTGTTGTATTAGAATCAGGTGGGCATTTACTCTTAGGTCAAGAAGAAAAAGTAAGAAAAGAAATTGAGGTTTTTATCAGTAATAATTGACGTTCTATTTATATTACATTGTCTTAAGATATGCCTCAAGTTTATCCAGAGCGGAATTGAAACCTCTTGCAGCCCCTTCAAACATCTGATCAGTGAATTGATCATCAGTACTGGAAATTTCTAAGTTAAATTTTGTTTTGTCGGTCTCTTCATCTTCAAATGATAAAGCAATGAGAAGCTGAGCCTTAGCACTCTTTTCTAAATATTTAATTTTTTCGTTGTCAACAATCTCTTGATACTCGACTTTACTTGTGAATGAAGATCCATTTCCACTTTTCATGATATATTTCCATTCACCACCAACTCGGAAATCCATTTCAGATTCTATTGTAAACCCTTTGGGTCCATACCAGTTATCTAAATGCTTGGGGTCTTTCCAAAGTTCAAAAATTAACGATCTTGGAGCATCGAAGATTCTAGTTATTGTGTTTTCATTTATTTCTTGTGTCATATATTTGTCTTCCACAAAAGAAATTTATGTTCAGAAATTATTAGAAGTCTTGGTTTGGTTTTTCGAATATTCAATATCAAAAGATCCCTCAATTTTTTCCATTGTTTCTGTGTATGTAGACGTCCAAAATCTTAGCCACAAGTATAACCACTTCTCGACTCAACGAAAAAGTAACTATTCTCCGTGAATAATGAGTGCTCACCTTTGAACGAAAAGCTTTTGGTTCAAATGTTTATTCTCCGTATGGTAATAATTCTCGTTTAGGTGTCATGATTGAGGTTCTTTGAAATAGTTCTGATATTTATTCTTGTCATTTTTTCTACGAAGTTTCTTTGGTCGGCGAAATTGGATCATAGTCTGAAAATAATCTTAAGTGCGAGTATTAGTAGTGTAGCATTTATTGATTTTATGTTACATTATCTGATTGAAGGAATTCGTTGGCAATTGACAATTATCTATATCCCTTTAGTCTTCTTCATCATTTATGAAGTGTATACGATAATCAAACATTACAAACAAGAAAATTCCGAAGTTGAGTCAGTTAAATCCAAATTGAGACTTGGTATTTCGGTGTCTGGACTAGTAATAATATTTTTATTGATAGTATCTACTTTATTCCTCAATTCACTCTTTCCTGTATTCAAACTACCCAATCCAACAGGTTCCTATTCAATTGGAACTACTTCTTTTGATCTAAATAATATCAATCAAGAAGAAACCTTCACACCTGAACCTTCAGATACACGTCGTTTTATGATAAGAGTATGGTATCCAGCCGATCAAGTTTCTAATAAAAGACCTGTCCCATATGTTCTCTCTCCTGGTGCATTTGGGGAGGGAATAGAACGGTCTTTCGGGTTTCCATCATTTGTTGTTAGTCATTTCCCCTTGACTTTTACCCATTCTTATAGAGATGTTCCACTGTCTAATAACCATTCCAATTATCCAATTTTAATATTCTCTCATGGGTATGGTGGATTAGATTTTCAAAATACTGTCCTCTTGGAGGAATTAGCTAGTCAAGGATTTATTGTTTTTAGTATAAATCATGCGTATGAGTCTACAGTGTCTGTATTTCCCGATAAAACTGTAATATACGAATCTGAAAAAGATGAATCGCATAATATTAGTTCCAGTTTGTCCATCTGGGCTAATGATACGGTTTTCTTGATTGACCAACTAGAAATCACAAATAATGATCTAATTCCCAATATATTCTGGGGAAAGTTGGATTTGTCTAAAATTGGATTGTTAGGCCATTCATTCGGGGGCACAACTAGTGAGGAAGTGAGTTTGCTTGATGATAGAATAACATGTGGGATCAGTCTAGATAGTCCTCACATGGGCCATTCCTTATCTATGAATTTAACGAAACCTTTTATGCTCATGTTTGGGACAGATTACGGCAATCAGGAACTAAATGATAGTGTTTTCTTGAATGCGGAAAATAAAACATTTGGACTGTACGTTGAAGGCGCTTATCATTATAATTTTGCTGATGCAAATATTTGGGCACCATTTTTACAAACCATTGGTTATATCGGACCAATCGATGGATATAGAATGCTTGAGATAGTCAATCAGTATGTCACCGCCTTCTTTAACAAGTTTATCAACAATATTGACTCAATATATTTGGATGGTGCTTCATCAGACTATCCAGAAGTTGCGTTTTACTCTCGAAATTAGAATTCTCAATTCTATACCTTATTTCCATTTTTGTATGGATTATTCATCCTTAGTAAGGTGAAATTGAGATACAAAATCAGAAAGTTTTTCACTTAATTCTGCTAGCGATTGAGCTAATTCAGTAAGTTCTCCTACTGATGCCGATTGCTCTTCTGTTGCGGCAGCTACTTCCTCAGAACTGGCAGAAAACTCTTCAGCTTGAGTAGCGAATTCTTGAAGTCTTTCTTGAAGTTTAATTACATTTGTTCCAATATTTGCTGTAACTGCATCTGTTAATCCGCTAATATCATTAGCATATCCTTTCGTTTCCTCTGCAAGTCTACGGACGTTCTCTGCAACGACAGAAAAACCTCTTCCATATTCACCAGCTCTCGCAGCTTCAATACTTGCATTCAATGCTAAAATATTTGTTTGACCAGAGATATCTCCAATCATTTCGACCGTTGTTTCTATGTCGCTTGTTGTTTTATCCACTGCCTCAGTCATACTCTTAACATTTTGGATACCTTGAATGGCATATTCGGACTGTGTTGATGCACCACGACTAATTTGTTGAACTGTTGCCGTAATTTCTTCAGATAGGGCATTTACTTCTTCAGTAGTAGCAGCTAAGTTCTCTGATGAATCGGCAATAATCACTGTGGACTTTTTTACTGAAAGCATGGTACTTTCTAAATGCTCTAAAATTTCATTAATCATCTTCATAGACGAACCGAATGTTGAATCCTTGAGAATAGATTCATCTTTCACTCTGATAGAAAGATTATTTTGTTTCACTTCCGTATTGAGCTTAGAAATTTCATTAGTATATCTATCTGTCAAAGTATATATGTTGAAAAAAGTGGAAAAAATAAGTACTACGTTCATGGGTATGATAATTAGTGGAGAGTAATTGGAATTATTTGTGCCTAGGAAAAGTTTGTACACTTCCAATCCTGTCCTTCCCATTCCAACATTGAATATTATTATTATGACGACTACAATATGCAAGGTGATTTGGAATCTGTAATCATTTCTTCCTAAGTATGTGAGAGAAATTAAACAGATTACGGTTGTAAAAGTTGATAATAATAAATAAGAGAATAACCAAGCTTCAAAAATTATCCCAAAATATGACCCTTCAATGTAGGACATAATTAGGATGAAAGCACAATAAGGAAGGACTAAGAGCTCCGCTACTCGTGTTATACTTTTAAGAATCTCTTTTTTGTGAGATGAGAGGAGCCCTTTTCGTAAATCACTCAATAGATTCACCGTGTTTAAAGAAATATTGATGGAGACAAATAGCAATTTTAGTATACCTGTGGTATTATAAAAACAATTTTGATTGAGATGTATTTACTTAGAAGGATGAATTTGCGGCCAAATAACGATAATACGCTCGAACGATTCTATTTAACAGAAATAACCGATGAGTTTAGTTCTATAACTGGAGTTAAAAAAAGAAAATACAAGGAGAATTCCCAATGAGTCTCGAGTTGCAACTATCTGGTCTTCTATTTTTATTAATAATAATTGTTTTGATTATCTGTGATATTCTTGGTCATGGTACAATTAGTGATACGGATTCAGAGGTTAAACTGCGTAAAATCAACGAAGATCCAAATAAATTTACGATAAGCTTTGTACTGCTCATAATGGAGCACTTTACTATAATAGTTCTTGCAATAATGTTGTTTATTGCGTTCAATCATCTTAACCTATTATTAGGGATTATCTGGTTTGTCTTTCGGGTTAGCGAGGGCGTATTCAAATTTACGGCAAAAAAAACTATTGGAGACTTCTCAAGTTAGCAAAACAATATTCAGAGGCTAGTAGTGATGAGAAAGATAATCTGATTGAGTTAGGTCGTGATATTCTTGAAAGAAAAATCAGGATTTTCACATTCACACAGATCCTATTTTCCATTGGTACACTTGCGTACTCCATTCTGTTTGTTTTCTATGAGTCTGCTCCTATCTTTCTAGGTTGGTTCTGTATCATTACTAGTATCATCTATGGTTTGGGAAATGGAGCAAAATTATCGAACCAAAATCTAGAAGTCTTATGGAATGCAGGGGGGTTATTTATCCTGGTTTTTGAATTCAGTCTAGGTGTTTGGCTTTTGATTTTAGCTTAAGACATTTTATCGGAATAATATACTTCCTTAGAAATTAACTGTAAAAAGAAAACAAGAAGATCCCAAATAAATTCAAAAAGGGAAAAAAATACTGCCTAAGATCAACTCACTTACAAGGATAATGAAATAAAATGAATAAAAATGATTTACGAGCATGGATTGTAATAATTGTCATTCTTTTCATAGCTATCTTTCTTGCATTTGCGGGTAGTCAGGGAGGGGCATATTTTCTTGATTTCATTCCTCTATTTGCACTTGGGATTGGCCTAATTTTTGTAATACAGTGGATTGCTTTTATTCCAGCCTATATTTATCGTACAGAGAAGTTTTTTGACTTAATTGGTTCACTAACTTATTGTTCGGTAATAATTTTGTTGGGTTTTTTTTCACCAAATTTGGATCTTCGCTCCTTTGTCATTATAGTTTTGGTTTTAATTTGGGCTATCCGCTTAGGGACTTTTCTATTCAGAAGAGTATTGAAAGCAGGGGAAGATGAACGATTTAGGGATATTAAACAATCTGGCTCACGTTTTTTAGTTACTTGGACAATTCAAGGATTATGGGTTAGTTTTACACTAGCAGCTGCCATGGCGGTTCTTACAGTGGATTACCGCGAGAAATTCGGAATCATTGGGATTATTGGATTAGTAATTTGGATTATTGGGTTCATGTTTGAAGCAATCGCAGATTATCAGAAGAATCAATTCAGATCTTTACCAGAGAATAAAGGGAAGTTTATACAAACTGGATTATGGTCGATTTCTCGTCATCCAAATTATTTCGGAGAAATTGTGCTTTGGATTGGGATAGCAATTATTGCCCTCCCTACATTATCTGGATGGAATTTAATAACGCTTATATCCCCAATATTTGTAACACTTCTATTAACAAAAGTAAGTGGCGTACCATTACTTGAGAAACGTGCTGATGCAAAATGGGGAGATCAAGAAGATTACATCGCTTACAAGGGCAATACTCCTGTGCTAGTTCCAAAAATAAGATTTGGGAAGAAGACAAAATAGTCACAATTCATCTTCATCCAAATATTTATGATAAATACATGGTAGATTATTTGGAACTATCTGGTTTTCTCGCAAATATCCAATACTGTGATTCCCCACCCCTGATGCGTACACCGTCTGTGATCAAATCAAATCCTACAGCTTTCACCAACTTAGCTGTCACTTCTGGTTGATGAGAACTCCAAAACATTGGTACATCAAAGAATTGTGAGAAAACTTCAGAATCAAAAACACCCGTGTTCAGTAGGAGAATACCGTTCGGTTTCAGGATTCTGTGAAAATTCTCCAATACGAATTTATGGTTAACTCGTGGAATATGAAAAAGTACATAAACACAAACTAATCCGTCAAAAGAATTTTTCTCGAATTCTAGCTTATTAATATTCATCTTTCTGAAAATAGCTGTGGGTACGTTTCTCTTTGCTAGTTCAAGCATTGTATCTGATATATCAATACCAGTCACTTGGAAATTGTGCTCAACAAGGAATTTTGCAACAGGAACTCCAGCACCAGACCCAACATCCAAAACTTCCCCAAATCTTGGTAGAAGACTTTTCAACTCATGAAGCTCACGATCCATTTTTCTTACATTGCGATTGGCGGCATAGATTTCGCCAATCTTATTCCAGCTCTGTCTGACAGTTTCTGTGACTGATTTTGTAGAAGATCCTTCCTCTCTATGCTCCATATGTTATGTTTAGTTACTGTATTAATATTTTTTATTCTACGAACATGATATTATGAAAAATGGTCCATTCTTCTTTATATATTGCTCCCAAAAGTCTCCTTTCACATGGATGGACTCATTCCTGTTTTTTTTCCCTAATTCGAATTTCAGAGAGATAGTATTAAAGATATTAGTTCATGATGTAAACCTACTACATGAATTAATTATAATTCATTTGGTGAAAACGATGAATTTCAAGACAAAGATTTCTTTACAATTAATTTTTTTTGTTAAAAACAACAATAATTTTTTTTGATTGGATTTACCTTTAAGCTCTAACCCAATTTATGATTAAGAAACCAAAAAATTCTTTGGAAGTGAGAATTATAAGCAATGTTATTGAAGTACAAGATTTAAAGAAGGTTTATTCATTAGGGCAAGTGAAAGTAAATGCTTTATCCGGAATAAATATGAAAGTGCCTTCTGGTGACTTTGTAGCAATTTTAGGCCCTTCTGGCTCAGGTAAAACGACATTATTACATTCATTAGGCGCTTTAGATAAACCCACTTCTGGAAGTGTGTTAATTTTTGGTTCTGATCTTGCTTTATTAAATGACAGTCAGCTTACTGAGTTTAGAAGGAAAATTGGATTTGTTTTTCAATTTTTCAATTTAATTCCCCGGTTAACTGCATTAGAAAATGTAGAATTGCCTTTATCAATTGTAAGGGTTCCTAAAAAGGTTCGTAGAAAGAGAGCTATTAAGCTCTTAGAAACTGTTGGATTAGGAGATCGAATTCACCACAATCCTTTGGAACTTAGCGGAGGAGAACGTCAAAGAGTGGCTTTGGCACGTGCGCTTGCAAATAAGCCTGATTTCTTATTAATGGACGAACCAACAGGAAATATTGACTCTAAGACGGCTTCTGAGCTGCTTGAGATAATAACTACCCTCAACCGAGAAAATCTTGTAACTACCATCATGGTAACTCATGATCATGAGATTGCAAAGTATGCAAAGCGAATTCTGCATTTTAAAGATGGCTTAATACTGAAAGAGGAGGTAAATTCCTAGTGTTTCTTAGTGATATTATCTCATATGCAATTGGCTCTATTCAAAGAAGGAAAGTACGTAAAGGTTTAGCTTTACTTGGTGTAACAATAGGTATCGCAGCTATCATTTCTTTAGGATCATTGAGTCAAGGATTTCGTGGAATTGTTGCTATGCAATTTGAGCAAGGATTCTCTTCTGACACTATCATTTTGACAACTGGGAGTCTTGATTTCCTAAATACTGAATCTGATTTCGAATTATACGTAAATGACACAGAATTAATTGATCAAATCGATAACGTGAGCCTTTCTGTTGCGCTTATTCAAAAAAATTGTTTCGTTCATCTTGGAGACGAGGAATTATTATTACCTGTGATAGGAGTAGATTTTTCAAGGTACAAAGAGCTTTTTCCAAATACTTTCCTCACTCAATCAGGATCTATTAGTGATTTTCCTACTAATAATACAGTCATTCTGGGAAAAAGAGTTATTGATCCATGGAACAATGGCACCTTACTTGGTACGATTTCTGATGAAATCAATATCACTTTTACAACCAGGGATGGGTTTAATGTAGAAAATAAGACGTATACTGGTAATATTGAAGGAATTTTAGATGAGATTGGTGGATCTACAATAGGAGGGCCTACAGATATGGGTATTTATATTCCTATTAGTCACGCAATCAAATTCTTTGATACCACCCGTTGTGAAACAATCCTAGTTAAGCTAGTAGAAAGTAATGAACAAACAATTAAAAGTACGTCCGATTCCATAGAAGATCTTTTTGCGGGACAAGTTCAAGTTGTAACACCCACTTCAATAATCAATGCAATTTCGGAAATTGTAACTACTATCGAACTCTTTCTGATTGGAGTTTCTGCAATTTCTTTAGTTGTTGCGGGTGTAGGGATTATGAATATTATGCTTACTTCGATTATGGAAAGAACCCGTGAAATAGGTATATTAAAATCGATTGGGATGAAAAAAGAGGTCGTTATTCTAATTTTTCTAAGTGAAGCGCTAATCATTGGGATTCTTGGATCAATATTCGGAATAATTGTTGGTGGATTTTTAGCAATTGCAGTGGATGAATTTGGTTTACTAACAGGTTTAGCAAGCGGTACTAAAGAGACTTTTATCGGAGAAGTATCAATTTCTCCCATATTCAACTCAGGATTACTAATAGGATCTGTAATATTTGGTTTGATCGTAAGCATAATTTTTGGATTATACCCAGCATGGCGAGCTGCCAAATTAGATCCTGTCGAGGCATTAAGATATGAATAAAGGAGTTTTCTGAATGGGAAAGTATATTCAGCATTTGAATAGCAAACACAAGGATATAGATGTTGGAAATAAAGCTAAAAATCTTGCATTCCTTTCTAAAAACCGATATACTATTCCGAAGACCTATATATGTGGATTCAAGGCTTTTCGTGATTTTAGGGATGATAAAAATGTATTATCTCAAATTAAAAGAGAATTAAACACAATTATTGATGAAAATACATCTTATTCAATCCGATCATCTGCAAGTGTTGAAGATACTTCAGATTTCTCTTATGCAGGACAATTTGAAACTTATTTAAACATAAAAGGTGTTGATTCAATTTTAGCCTCAATTGTCAAGATATGGGACTCAATTTCGGGTAAGCAGGCAATTGCGTATGGAGAAGAGACCGGTCAATCTGAAGTAGAAATGGGAGTGATAATTCAAGAGATGGCTTGTCCACTTTTCTCTGGTGTTGTATTTACTCGAAATCCCATAAACGGTCTCAATGAAATAATTATTGAATCAGTTGACGGTTTTGGTACACAACTAGTTCAGGAAGGTATCACACCTGAGAGGTGGAAATATAAGTGGGAAAGCTGGACTGAGAAGCCTTCAAACGAAACAAAAAAGTTTGAGGTTATTAGAAACGTAGTCCAGGAAGCCATAAATATTGAGAAAGAGTATGGAAAACCTGTTGACTTAGAATGGGTTTTTGATGGAAAAGATATTTATTGGCTGCAATTACGCGAGATTACTACTCTCAATAGTACAAATATTTATTCTAATCGTATTTCAAGAGAATTTTTGCCTGGAATTATTAAACCTCTTGTTTGGTCAATCAATATCCCAGTTGTTAATAGTTCATGGAAACAGTTATTCAAAGAGTTATTGGGTAGAAAAGCTGAGTCGATTAATATTAATAATCTAGCAAATCAATTCTATTTTCGCGCCTACTTCAATATGGGAGTAGTTGGTGATATATTTGAACTCCTTGGTATGCCAAGAGATGCGTTGGAAATTTTAGCAGGTATTGAGTTTTCAAATGAAAATAGGTCGTTATTTCGACCAGGTCCCCAAACTATCCAATTTCTTCCAAATATATTACGCTTTATTATGCAAAAAGCTATGTTTGAAAAGAATATTGAGAAATTTCAAAGAGATTTTCAATTAAAGTATAAACAGGTTAAGAAAGCACTCATAGAAGATCTCAACGAGGAAGAGACGTTAGGAATAATAGAAAAGCTCATTGATCTGAACTCCACGGCATCTTATTATGTTATCATGGCCCAATTGCTTAATAGCCTCTTTAGTATGGTTTTAAAAACTCGTCTCAAAAAAGAAAATATTTCAATTGAGGAATTTCCAGAGAATCAACCCCTTCTGGAATTTGTTGATCCAAGATTTCATCTAGCTAAATTAAATAAACTTTACAAGAAGCAATCAGATTCCGAAAACCTATTTAAAGAAGAAAATATCGATCCTGAATTCTTAAGAGAGCTTAGATTATTTAAGCAAAGATTTGGCCATTTGAGTGATAGTGGTAACGATTTTACAACTCCTTCATGGAATGAACAACCTGAGTTAATTATTGAGATGATAAAGGCAACAGAACAAGGTTTAAAACCTAGTTCTATATCATTAAATCATGATTTACTTAAAAAGAAGGGAAATTTAATATTTTTTTATAAAAAAGCTGCTCGTTATCGATTATATCGTGAAACAGTGACTTTTCTGTATACTTATGGTTATCGATTATTTCGTCCTGCTTTCTTACATCTAGGATCCTTATTAAGTAAAAAGAATCTTCTCAACGATTCTGATGATATTTTTTATCTTAAATATCCTGATATCAAAAAAATAATATCTGATCCTAGTGTGGCCTCTAAATTACGAAAAAGAGTTAGAACTACAAAAGAAGAGATAAAAAAGTATGGGAACGTTCGATTACCTGAAGTTATTTTTGAAGAATTGCCTAAAGCAATGTTAATGTCGTTAGATGTAAAAGAAGAACTTTATGGAGTGCCTACTTCAAAAGGTTATCATGTTGGCCCTGTAAAGGTAATAAAAGGAGTATCAGACTTTAAAAAAGTTACCAAAGGTGATATAATTATTATTCCTTTTTCAGATATTAGTTGGACGCCCTTGTTTGCCAAAGCTAGTGCTGTGATCTCCGAATCTGGCGGTATACTATCTCATTGTTCTATAGTTGCTAGGGAGTATAGGATTCCTGCTATTGTTTCAGTAAATAATATTATGACAACATTAAGAGATAATATGAGAATTGCAGTAGATGGATTCAATGGAAAAATTCAAATCATACGAGATTGAGTTTTAGTTTATGAATTTATTAGAAGTATTAATTATAGGAATTATCGGATATCTCTTTGGATCAATATCTTTTGCACGTCTCATAACGAAACTACTTGCTTCAGAGGACTCTATTGACAATTTATTTCTGGATATGGAAGATCAGGATCTTTCACAACTTATGACTGGTTTTGGAGCCAATCGTGCAGCAATGGTTCTTGGTGCCAAATGGGGAATTGCAATCGGTCTTTTAGACATGCTAAAAGTCGTAATTCCTATGATATTTGTAGGTTTCTTATTTTTAGATGAGAGTTATTTCTTGATTGTGTCCATTACAGGCCTAATTGGCCACAATTGGCCTCTTTATTATCGTTTTAAGGGAGGCAGAGGTTTTTCAGTAATTTATGGTAGCTTTTTTGCCATAGATTGGATTGGAGCTATCATAACTGTTATTCTTGGTTTACTATTTGGAATGGGTATTTTTGGAACCGTGATGATTGGTTATGTTGGATGGTTATGGCTAATGATTCCCTGGTTCCTCCTGAGAACCAATGATTCTGCATTTTTAATTTATGCCATTTTAATCAATATCATCTTCATTATAGGGACGATTCCTGAAATTCGTTTAGGAATGAGATTGAGAAAAGCCGGTAAATTTGCGGAATACCAAGAGAAACTGTTTCAATCTTCACCTAGATGGAGAGGCATGAAGAAAATGAATGATAGGATCCAATCGCCAATAGTACGCGGGTTTTTGGTCCTAATTGGTTTAATTCTCCTTTTCCCTGTATATTTTTTCATCCTTGTATAGACTTAAGCCTTCAACCGTTTTCTTATAGTAATTATGAAAACAATCAGCAAATTAATTATTGTTACAACCACAATTATTGGGATAATAATTTGAAGAACATCTAAATCATAAGTTGGGACGATGATATTGGTCACAGCAATACTTTCTGAACCAATATATTTGTAGAATAATACTGAAGTGAAATGACCAAATATTCGTACTGAAAAAGTAGTAGTAATTGCCATATAAGCTTGGATTCCAGTTTCGGTGAAATAGCACTGGGTTTGATTTATTTTTATACCAGTAAGATATAAACTCATACTCGACGGAACTCTGGGTTTTAGAATGATTGTCGAGGTCAATGTTTTATTTGTAAGTTCATATTCAACTAATTCGACTTTTTTATCACAGATATATTCTTTAGATGCTAAGGTATCTAAAACTTGAATCCAGAGATCCCAATCTCTTGAGATAATGGGTTCTCCCAATTTATTGCCGATTGTAAGTTGATATTCTGTCATATTATAAGAAACATTGATTCTGCCTGTATTTGTGTCATTTGGGAATGAAACAATCCTTATTGTGAAATTAGAGTTACGAGGGGGAATTGTATCAAAAATAGGTTGGAGTGTGAAGTTATCTATGCGAACTTGAGTCAAATTCGCGATATCTTCCATATCCATTCCTCCTGGTAACTCCATTCCCTGAGTAAAATCGGGTCTTTCTGGTCTTTGAACAACTCCGAATTCTAGATCCTGTCCTTCTTCCACACCATAGGATTGTAATGTGGCATTACTGGTCTTGATTAGACTAATATTGAATGTAAGTACAAAAATTAAAATGAATTTAGTCTTAATCTGAACTTTTTTCAAGCTTAGCCCACACAGGAAAGAATGGATTATTTACATATTGATTCTTAATTTAATTATCTTTAAATTTTTACTATCATTTGAAGATTATGTAATACTTCAATTTCTATGATTCAGGCTATTCAAAAGAAAGAGAAGGGAGCATTGCAAGAATGAGGAAGAAAGTAACAAAGCTAAAAACACCAATTATAATTCTAATTCGTCCTAAGCTGAGAATATAATCTTCTATTGCTTTCATTCCCCTCCATCTTGGAGTAGATGTAAGTAAGGACTTCCTATAGTCTTCATATTTTCCTTCCCTTCGCATTTTCATATCTTCCTGTATTTCTGGAATAGCTGAAATAAGAAAGATTACGTTTGAAAGAACAGCATACAAGAAATAGAGTAGATCATTAGTTCTTAGGAGGAACCAGGGAATCATTAGGAAATAACCCAATGGATAAGCAATCATTATATCCCCCAGAAGGAAAATTCCAATTAAGAATCCAAAAACATTGGTAGTGATTGCTCCGAAAAAATCTATTACGAAATAGCTCCCAATAATTACTGAAAGACCTCTACCTCCCTTAAAACGATAATAAAGGGGCCAATTATGGCCAATTAGGCCTGTGATTGCAATTATTAAATGATATTCTTCTTGAGGATATAAAATACCTTTGAATATAATCATGGGTAGAATTACTTTAAGCATATCGAGAAATCCAATAAATAGTCCCCATCTTACACCTAGAACAACAGAAACACGATCTCCTCCATATCCTGTTAGAATTGTACCTTTTTGTTCCTGATTATTGATTTGCATTGTATATTTCAAGTCTTCCAGAGATTTTTCTGATGCAATCAACCTACTTATTAAACGAGAGGAAGATATGGAACCTATTAAGTAACCAATAATTCCAGCAAGACCAGAAATCATTATCTCCATTATAATTCAACCTAAATAACTTTGTGTATGGAGGAATCATAAAGAACAATAAAAAAGCTTATACTAAATTCGAAATAAGAAATAAGTCCTAATTTGTAAAAAAAAAGGAGAAAAATATAATATCATCAATTTAAAGTTCTTAATAGAACTTAAAATTAGGGAGGACTATTTTAATTTGTTTCGAAGAGAAACTTAGATTTGTTAGATAAAAATTCCGAATTCTAAAGAGAAAAGAATTAAATTTTTAGAAGAATTTGTAAAAATGAGAGTAAAAACAGAGATGATAAAATGTTAGGAATCGTTGAAAACTTTTTAAAGGACTCAAGAATACCTTTACGGCTTTCAGGAGTTACAAAATCAGGTTGGCCATTTTTATTAAGTTTATGGTATATTTATTCAGATGACAAGATCTATTTAGCTACAATTGAGTCAGCGAAAGTTGTCACGTACCTTTCTAACAATCCAAAATGTGCATTTGAGATTTCAAGTGAAAATCCTCCATATTGTGGAATTCGTGGGCAAGCTTCAGCGAAAATTATTGATTCACGAGGTGATGAAATATTAGAAGCACTCCTAAACAGATATTTAGGTGGTACCAATAATCCATTAGCCCAAAATTTAATGAATCGAAGTGTGAAAGAAGTCGCTATTGAACTCACTCCCATAAATATGTATCAATGGGATTTTAGTACTCGTATGCAGAATTTATCATTTGACCCTCCATTGAAAGTATGCCCCTAAAATAATTTGGAATGATTTAGCATGATAGATATATTGATATTCTCATTTTTGATGTTATTACTTTTTTTTAGCGCCTTCTACTTAATCGCTTTGAAACAAGGTATCTACAATACAGTCGATATCGCCTATGGTACCTCCTTTATTATCATTGCAGTCTACTCAATAATCATGAGTGATAACGGTTTAACATTAAGGAAATTATTAATTACCGCCCTCTTAGTATTTTGGGGAATTCGTATTGCTTATTTTCTAACCATAAGAAAATATGGAAAAGATCCAATAACAAATGAAGATAAACGGTTCAAAATCATGCGGGATAGATGGGGAAAGAGCAGTCTTTGGAAGGGGTTCTTCTTCCTTTATCTTACACAAGTATTTCTTGTTCTTATAGTCTCCTTACCAGTTTTAGTTGTTAATTATTTTAGTGGTTCTCAAGAGTCTACAGCTCTCGAAATAGTAGTCTTGATATTAATTTTCATCGCGATTTTAGGGGAAACTTTGAGTGATTTTCAGCTCTACCAATTTAAGAAAAAGTCAACGA
>JAEOTC010000075.1 GCA_016840035.1 Candidatus Hodarchaeota archaeon
CGAGCTAGATGTTGATGTAGGAGATAATCTTGTCCTCGAGCATTTATTTCGTGAATCGGCATACCAATATTCAATGTTAAATACTACCGTTGAGGTTATAGGCATATATGGGAGTCAAGTACGGTTTTGGGCATTCATGGATTTGGTTTCTGCTGACATCTTGAATTGCACAGGACTTGTTAATTCATTAATTCTTCTACCAAAACCAGGTTTCTCTCATGAATCCATTCAGGAGGACCTATTCGAAGCTCCAGGATATAGTGGAGTTCAAACTATCATAAGACTGGTGGAAACATATGAGGAGTTAATAGAACTCTTCACCTCGATTTTAACTGTAATTCAATATGCAGTTATGGCATTAGCCCTTCTGATGGCATTTAACACTGCTTCCATTAATTTTGATGAGCGAATACGTGAGTTTGCAACCATGGGGGCATTTGGTACACCAATTAGAACCTCGGTCTGGATGCTAATGATTGAAAGTATTATCATTGGCCTTTTTGGTACCTTCTTTGGTTTTTATCCTTTAGGACTGATAGTTATGGAAATTTTCCAAGTACAAATTCGTACCTCAATGCCTGAGGTCACCATCAGTGGATATTTATTCTCTGATAGTCTAGCAATCATCTTATTTATTGGAGTTGTTCTGGTTGCATTGACTCCCCTCCTATCTGTTAGAAAGTTATTGAAAATGGATCTTCCGTCTTCTCTTCGCGTTATTGAATAGTAAAATCAATACCAGCATGCGATTATACTTTACTCCCAAAATTGGTTTTTTTCTTTCCCTTCTGATAATTAAATAACTATTCTCGTTCTCCACTCATTCTACTTGGAAATCAAAATACTAAAATACTGAAAATCTAGTATTAAACAGTAATCTCTAATTCTTAGCATCATTGGAAATTCTGGAAGGAAAAGCATGAGTTTTCTTCGTCGACGTAAATCGAAGGTTAGCACCATTCGAAGCGAATCAAAACTTGAACTTCAAAAGGGAATGGATGCTAGCAGGGAAGATCGTGAGAAATCTGGGGAAACTAGCACTTTACCTATGGAACGGCCTAAATTAAGTTTGGCTGAGAAAATTACACGACTTGAAGAGAGACTAAATACCGCTGACACTCGAAGTAGTCCCCCTAAGCATATTGCGGTGATTAGAAATCTTGCAAAAGGTTACATGAAGCTTGGGGGAAAAGAAGATGCGTCTTATTATGTAAAAGCTGAAAATCTATTCAAACAATTCAATGTCCTTTACCCGCTACATATGGAAAAAATCGATTGGGTTGCATGGATTGAAGCGAGCGCCAAAGCTAGGTTGATACGTGAAGCAAGGAATCTTTTAGCAGAAGCACGATTACTTTTCCCAGGTGATGAAGATCTAGATGTAGTTGAAACTGAAGTGCTTCATATTGATCATGCTAAAGCTAATGAAAATATTTAGTTAGTTAGTTTTTCATAATTCAGTAAGTTTAATCCTTCTACCATGGATTTTCGACTATATTATCTTTGAAAAATAATATTCCAAGAATGATTCCAGAGAAAGCGATAATTCCAGCAACTAGAAAATTGTAACGTATTGTTTCTAAGCTATCTGCTATGTAAGCACTGAGTATGGTTCCTAATGCCTGACCACCAAATGAACCTGCTGAATATAGACCCATTGCTAATCCACGAATTTTTTGAGGAGTGTTATCAGAAATAACAACTGGTGCTACTACAAAAAGTATGCTATAAGCAGGGATGCAGTACAAGGCGATTACAATGAATGGATTCTCTGCAAAAATATAGGTTAAAGTGGGAAGGATAAAATAAATCGAAAGGCCTATTAGGATTAGAAATTTCTTACTGAAACCACCAGTAATCTTTCTACCTACAAAAAAAGAAACCACCATTCCTATGAGAGTGGCAATCGAATTAGCTACCGCAGCACGACTTACTGGTTGGTAGAGCTCGACTTCAATGAATATTGTGAAAAAACTCGCATAAAGGGAAACTGATGTTTGTGCGAGTAGAATTAAGAACAATAGGATAGCGATTGGCTTCAGTCCTTCAAGATAAGAGATCTCTATCTCATTTTCAATTCGGATGCTGGCTTCCTCTTGATTGTTCAGCTTTGCTAATCTTTTTTCGGAATCGAGAAAGAGAACACCAATAAACGCGATAGCTGAGAATAGTGTTGCCATAAAAAATAGAGGTTGAAAATTAGAACTGTCATTATCCAGTAATAAGGATGCTAGGATGCTACCGAGAAAAAATCCAAAGCTAGCCCACATAGTTAACCTACCAAAAACATTTCCTTGTTCAGTTTGATCTGAAGATTCTGTTGTAACTGATATATATCTATTGTAAGCAGGACTAAATGCTGATATTAATATATTAAACCCTATATACGCAAAGAAGAAAATCCATGGTGTAGTGATGTTGTAATAGACGATAAAAGACAAACATTGCATTAAAAGTGCAAATGCAACAAGGTTTTTTGACCCAATTCGGTCACTTAAACGGCCAAAAAAGGCAGTAGAGAAAATAAAGATGATGTAGGGAATACTGATAATGAGACCTGCTCCCCAAAAATCTCCTCCAGAAATCGTATAGAAATAATAACTGATGAAAGGATTACTCAAAGCCACTGGGAAATGATAGAGTAGATAAACGATCTCAGAGCGATTCATTATTGTCATTCTAGCAAATCCAAGCATTGTTGTGAAATTGTTCCCGAGAGAGAAAGGGAAGAAGAAGATGTTTATATTATTCTACCCTAAAAAAAAATAAAATACTCCCCTCTACTTCCTTAGTTCCACATTCAGATTCCTTATATACCAGTTTTCAAGAGGTAAAATCAAATAACTTGAACAATGAAGGAAAAAAAAATGGTTTATTGCGAAACTTGTGGAGCAGAAAATTCGGAAAGTGCGAAATTTTGTAAAAGTTGTGGCGGGACATTAAGCCCTGGTTCAGCTGCAGGAGGATCAGTCCAATATGCACCCCAAAAACAATCTATCGGTTTTGGGGATCGAAGAACGGGAGAAAACCTTGTTTTGAGATGCACTCTCTGTGGAGGCCAAGACTTTGCCAAAGATAAGGGTAGATTAGATTCTAAATGGGGTTTTACTAGTTTTAAAGTCATAATGATGAGTTGTCGCCATTGTGGACATATTGAATTATTTAACCGTGGACGAAGTATCTTCGATTTCGATTAAACTAAAGATAGAGGAGTTCTTCCTCTGACAATTTTTCATTTAATTTTCTTTTATATCCAAATCATATAAAATGTCTAAGATTACTTCCATGATTGAAGATCATGATTGAAGTCAAATTCCTAGGTCGCGGAGGATATGGTTGTGTTTCCTCTGCGCGGATACTAGGAATCGTTGCTGTAAAGCATGGATTATGGGCTTCCTCTGTTCCACGTTTTGGGGCAGAAAGACGGGGAGCACCAGTTCATGCTGATGTTAAAATCTCTAATAAACTAATTCGTGACAAATCTCTCATCAATCAGGGAGATATGACTATAGTGCTGAATCAAGGCGCATTTACAACAGAAGAAATAATTTCTCATACCAAATCTAATGGTTTAATTATTTTAAATGGAAAAGAATACAAAAACACTGATTCATTAAAGGGGCAAAGAAAGCTTATCCTAATAGATGCTACAATGCTTGCGAAGGATAGATTCAATACTACTTTTGGGAATATAATATTACTTGGAGGGGTATTTTCACTGCTAGGATTAAATGATTTGAAGATTATAATACAGGGTGTGCAGGAGGGGCTTCCAACACTTAATTTAGATCAAATCACAGAAATGATTACACTAGGATCAGAATCCATAGAAGAATTTCGCAGTTTAATGGATATTCTAGGTGATTGGAGAGAAAAGAAATGACGTATGATCAACATAAGGAGAATCCAATCTCTCCGTGGTTGCCAAGAAATTCTTCAATGATAAATCAGACAGGTAAATGGGCGCTGAAACAACCGAAAATTGATAAGAAGAAGTGTACCGTATGTTTAAAATGCTGGATTTTCTGTCCAGACTCAGCTATAAAGTTTGAAAATTCATCAATTAGTGTAGATACACTGTATTGTAAGGGATGTGGAGTGTGTGAGGTTGAATGTCCCGTGAACGCGATAAGGATGGTGGAAATAGAGTGACCAAGGAATTCCTTTCAGGCAATCAAGCAATTGGAGAGGCAGTAATGCTTGCAAGAACTGAATCCATTGCTGCTTATCCCATAACACCTCAAACAGGGATTGTAAATCATCTTGTAAACTTAATTTCTTCAAAAAAATTTGCTGCTACAATGGTTCATGCGGAAAGTGAATCTTCTGCCTTGTCAATTGTTGTCGGTAGTACTCTCGGGGGAATCCGCTCATTTACTGCAACGAGTAGTCAGGGACTTTTAATGATGGCGGAAGCAACGTATTATACTTCCGGAATGCGCGTACCTCTAGTAATGACTGTTGTGAATCGAGGTTTGAGTGCGCCAGTTACGATTTTCAGTGACCATCAAGACTCAATGACATTACGAGATAATGGGTGGTTACAATTTTACTGTAAAAATGGACAAGAAGCCCTAGATACCATTTTAACTTCTTATGCGATTGCTGAACACCGAAAAGTCCTCCTTCCTGTAATGGTATGTATTGATGGTTTTGCTATCAGTCATAGATCAGAGCCTATTGTAATACCATCTCAACAGTCCGTGGATGAATTCTTACCTTCTTTCTCCCCTGAATTTCCATATATGACCCTAGACGAACCAAAGTTCCTAGGTACTGCCGCTTGGCCTGATTATTATGAAGAATTTGTTTATCTTAGAAACAAAGCCTTGAAGGATTCTCAAGAAGTTATTATTGAGACCTGCAACAAATACTCTGGAGCTATAAGACCAATTGTCCCCCTTATTAGTACGTATAATGCTGAGGAGGCAGAGATTATTATCATTGGAATCGGATCAATGATGAGTACACTTGAAGTGATTGTCGATCAGCTAAATGACTCTAGCTCAGGTTCAGTAGGATTAATTCGTTTAAAATGCTTTAGACCGTTTCCAGCCAAGGAAATTTTATCAAAAATCAAATCGAAATCAAAAATAATTGTTTTAGATAAAGCTGTGAGTCCGGGTCAAAGTGGGCCATTATTTCTAGAGATTTCTAGTATCCTGCAGACATCAGGAGAAAATATTGATTGTTATGGTTTTATCCTCGGTTTAGGGGGCCGTGAACTTACCCTAGCTTTAGGAAAACGAATACTCCATGCCATCAAGGAATTAGACCCTCGATCAACTGATTCTCGTCAGTACTGGATTGATTTAAATCATGAAACGATAAAGAGGTGGACTACCAGTGAGTGAGCTTCCACTTAAAAACCTTCGAGATGTCAGTGAGAGATATCTATCAGAATGGGTAGCTCCTGGAAATGCTGGTTGCCCTGCTTGCGGAGCAGTACTAGCAGTAAGGTTAGCTATGAAAGTACTCGGAGAAAATACATGGGGAGTAATGACTACAGGCTGTATGGCGGTCAATTATACCGTACCTGGAACTGGAACGGCTCGAACCCCCTGGATTCATCCATTATTTGGTAATGCACCTGCTCTGGGGTCAGGACTCGCAATCGCTCTTGATCGTAGAAACTTACAGGATGATATTAACTTACTAATTGTAGGAGGAGATGGCGCTACTGCAGACATAGGATTTCAAGTCTTAAGTGCAGCCATACAAAGACAACATCGGTTCATCTACTTGTGCTATGACAATCAAGGTTACATGAATACTGGGGGCCAATCCTCAGGGACAACTGAATTAAATGCCGTAACAAAAACTTCACCGTTTGGATCAATAACTGAGCCCAAAAGATTATCTGAAATCTTTATGAATCATCAGTTGAAATATCTCGCAACTGCAAATATAGGATACCCTGTTGATTTTATGAACAAAGTTCTGAAAGCAAAACAAGAAGATGGACCTTCTTATATACAAATTTCAACTCCTTGTATACCCTCATGGGGGGTTGAGTCAGCTCAAATGATCAAAGTAGCGAAAAAAGCTGTTACAACAGGTTATGAAATACTGTACGAATATAGCCATGAAGACATTACTTTATCGAATCCCAGTAGAAAATTTCGGAATAAATCAAAGAGAGATCCACTCATTGAGTATTTTGAACTCCAAAAACGCTTTTCACATATAATAAACGATGATCAAGCCCTCTCATTGATGGAAAAGCGAGTTGATGATAACTGGGAAAGAATAGGATTCTAATTCCTCTTTCTTACAGGTCAGATATTATTTCCAGATCTTGCGGAAAACACGTTCATAGTTACCACCCATTATTTTCTGCACATCTTTTTTACTAAACCCTTCTTTTTCAAGTAATGGGACAATTTCCTTCATTTTACTAGCATTCTCCAATCCTAAGGGAGTAGTAGCTATACCATCGAAATCAGAACCGAGACCAACGTGATCTGTTCCTATAAGCTCCGTCATATATTTGATATGCTTGATTACGTCCTCTATTGAAGCTTTTTCTGGCTTATCAGCTAAAAATCGGGGGTAAAAATTAATTCCCACTACTCCATTAGCAGAAGCAATCATTTCTAATTGTTCATCTGTTAAGTTTCTAGAAACAGAGCAGACTGAATGGGCATTTGAGTGTGAATCAATAAATGGTCCGTTAACATGTTTAACTACATCCTTATACCCTTCATAATTCAAATGGGCAACATCAACAAGCATACCTAGAGTTTCCATTTCCTCTAATAAGAGAATTCCGTCTTTAGATAAGCCTCTTCCTCCCTGTTTATCCTTAAAACTAACTCCTTCGCCAAAAAGGTTATGTCTACTCCAAGTCAAACCAATATTCCTGACTCCCAATTCATAGAGTAATGGCAAGATCCTAAGATTTCTTTCTATCGCAATAGCTCCCTCTAAACTTAGAACCATTCCTGTGGAAGATTCCTTATTCTGAGAAAGAAAATCGAGATCTGTAGGAGAAGTAATAATCGTATAACCTTCTTCTTGTGCGAGGTTATTAGCTAAAGATATCATTTCAAGTGTTACATCTAAACCGATTTTTTCAAGTTTGGGGGGTACAAACATTGCAAAAACTTGCACGTCTACCTTTCCTTCCTCTAAATATTCTTTTGTGATGTGAAGAGGGTCTGCTTCTTGGGAAGAAAAGCGCATAAGTGTACTAAAATATAGTTTCAGTAATGTGTCCGCGTGGGCATCAATAACTAAGTTTCGTGTCATAAAATCAACTCAAAAAATCATCTAGCTGTTTAGTCCGAACAGTATTGGTGGGACGTTTGAGAGTAGGAAAAATCTCTTGCCAAGGGATGCTTACATGTTCCAGATTGTGTGTTTTCAAATAAGCAATAACCTTTTTGGGAATATGATTCGCTACTAAAATTCCTCGGACTGCTTCCCCTTTTTTTTGGAAAAATTCAATGTATCTATGCAATTGATAAGCATCGGTAAGTGTAGCTGCTTGTTTTTTAACTTCGATGACTGTAAACGTACCATTGGAATCTTGACAGTATAAATCGATAAATCCAAAAGCAATTTCCTTCTCACGTTCAATGATTTTTAGATTAGACTCGATAAGTTCAGGATGGAGGACGAGCTGGTCAACAAAATCCTTCTCATCGCCAAAAGTTTGACTTCCCTTAGAAAGTCGCTCCTTAATCTGAAGAAAAGCAGCAAACCAGACTTCATAGAAAGTAATAAAAAACGATTCATCAGTTTTTGGCCTATAAGATTCCATAATTAGAGTGGAATTCTCAATGTTATAAGTAAAATTGATTTTCCCTGCCCTAGCCTTTTGCCATTGAACAGGACGTGTTCCAGTTGCATTATGTAAAAGGATACTTCCATCCTTCTTAAGTATTAAGGTACGATCTCCTTTATCAAGAGTGGATTTTATGCGACCGTCAAAAATAGAATCACAAACCCCTACTATGAGGATCATGTCATTATCAAGATGGGAAGGGAGACTATCAGCAAGTTTGGACATGTCAGTCGGAAGTAACTCCAATTTCAACCCATATCTCTAACTATATTTCATCAAGAGCTTGATCGAGAAGACTCTTTGAGAAAGTCGCTTCAACAGATTGAGCAGCTTTGAGAAGATTGATTTGATCACCAATCTCTTGGGAAAATCTCTTAATTGAGTGTTTTATCCTCTGGATATTTGCATTTGCTGAAATAACGCCAACAAGGATACAATCATCAGTTATAGATTGTAAAATCAGCTTGCCCTCACTAAACTCAGAGAACACAAATCCGAGAGGACCCAATTCCACCTCATTTCCCTGCTGCCGCATTCCTATGAATAATGCCATAGACAATGCACCTATTCCTTCTAATTCAAGTGTTGATGTGGAACGTGTGACATTAGCTAGTGTAAGTCCAGTAGAGTCCGTAAGCATTGCATGTTGAAGTCCAGGAGTGTTTTTCAAGATCTTCACAAGAACATTATGAATGCTAACTGAAATATCCATGACTAACTTTGTCAGACAACTCTTACATAAAAGTTCTGGACTGGATGAGTCACACATCCTCTATCCGGCAGATCGGCACTCTGCTAAGAAATGCGCTCCATTAGGATTACTTTACTAGGAAAATTCGCTTATAACCTCACACTTCAGCCAATGCCACTTCGTTCAGGTATTGATCCCTTCGCCTTTGACGAGTATCTCGTCTAACGTAGTTACAAAGGGATCAACCAAAAGATTATTGCTTCTATTTCGTTCATCACCTCTCTTTAAAGGAGTTTAGAGGGAATTTTTATTTAAATTTGATAGAGAGAAAGAGAAAGTCAATAGTATCGAAAATGGAAATTTCGGACGAAAATGACCATGTAAAATATATCTCCATTAAGATCGAGGAGAAAGTTATTGCTTTTTCTACCGACAAAAGATTTTTTAATAAATTCTACTCACACACTCCAATTAAGTTTGAAAAGATTGTTAAATAGGTTAAAGGTGATGGTAAATGGCAGAAACAGCTTCAACGAATAAATTGCCTGTATTAATTGCAGGTGTAATAGGATGGGCCCATGATGGTTTTGCTCTAGTCTTGGTGTCCTTATTAGCGACAACAATTGCAGCAGAATTTGCAGTATCAAAAGCGGAACTCGGTTTAGTCTTTTCTCTCCAGTACGTTATGACAGTATTTGGTGCAGCTTTCTTTGGATATATGGCTGATAAATTTGGTCGGAAACAAGTGCTTCTAATATCAGTTCTATGGGACTCTATCTTCACTGCTCTCTCAGCCTTTGCCCCTACGTTTCTAATATTTGCAATCTTGCGTTTGATTAGTGGTTTAGGTGTTTCTTGGGGGATTTCATTCTCACTTCTTTCTGAGACATTCTCATCTGATAAACGAGGTAAAGCTGGGGGTCTTGTTCATGGCACATTTGTGGTGGGATATATTGCGGCAGTTATTGTAACTCTGATCTTTGGGGACATGGCTCCGATCACTCTTGGCCCTCTTGTTCTTGAAGGTTGGAGAATTTGCTTCTTATCCGCTTTGTTTCCAATTCCGTTTTTAATTTACTTAGAGTATAGATTGGATGAATCACAGGTTTGGGTTGAACAAAAAGAAATCTTGGATAGAAGTACAAGTGAGATTGACCTTGTTGAAGAAAAGACAACAGGAATTTCGGATATTCTCCGTAGTCAATGGTTAAAATTTATGGTTCTTCTAACGGTCTTATTTTGGCTATCAGAATTCGCTTATCACGCTTTAGCTGATTGGGCGCCTACATACTTTGAATATATGTTTATCCATGAGTTACAACAGAGCGGTGGAAATGTAGATTCCGCTCAAACTCTGGCTAGGGTACTTATGCTAGGAATAATGGTTGTAGCTGGATTTGCTTTGTATTTAACAGGTTGGGCGAGTGACAGTATAGGTAGAAAACGTGCATTTTTCTATAGCTGTGTAATTGGATTAGTAGGTGTGGTTTTCTTTGTAACCTTCAACTTTGTCACGTACATATTTCCTTTAATAATTGTGGGATGCCTTGTATTGACCTTTTCTTTTGGAATGCATGGTGTATTTGGTGTTTGGAGCGCAGAAGTCTTCCCTACAAGATTTCGTGCGACCGCTACCTCGTTCATCTTTTCTGTTGCGAGGGCATTAGCACTTGGCGCATTTATCATTGGTCTCATTACTGATGCATTAGAACCCACAGTTGGATCAGGTCTTCCTATCGAGGAACGAGTCTTACTCGACCCGTTGGGCTTTGCTCAAGCTCTCGCCGTCGGAATGACACTATGTGTATTTGCTTATGTGGCAATGTTTTTCGTCCTACGTCTCATACCTGAAACAAGAGGTAAAGATATTACTACATAACTGATGGAGAATCATCGGATTCTCCCTCTCCAACTTTTCTTTTCTAATCATATTGTTGCATCATCATCAGTAACTGGAATGTAGCAGCTTCCTTTTCTCGCATTGATTCAGTCATATCTTTAGTAGTATAGTCATGAAAACCTTTTCCAGACTTTACTCCAAGGGTTTCTTCCTTGATCATCTTTTCTAAAAATTCAGGCGGTTGTATGGACCGATCTAATGCAGGATAAAGATACGAAAGGACATTTTTTATCGTGTCAATCCCCATCAGATCTACCATTTCAAAAACTTTCATTACAGGTAACCTTAATCCTAATCCGTACCTTACCGTGGTTTCTAGATCATTAACATCCATGACTTCATTATCTACTAAGTACATCAGTTCTCTAAATACTGCTGCTTGTAAACGATTATGCACATACCCAGGAATATCCTTTTTCACTAAAACTGGACGTTTATTGACATTTGTTAGTAAATCTGTGATTACAGCAATAGTCTCATCAGAAGTTTGAGCTCCTTTTACTATTTCAACTAAAGGCATAAGGAGTGGAGGATTCATGAAATGTGTACCAATTACTCTTTCAGGATTTTGAGTTACCTTGGCAATTTCAGAAATACTTAGGCCTGAGGAATTTGTTGCTAGGATCGTATCGGATGATACTATTCCCTCTATCTCTTTGAAGAATTTCTGTTTGAGTTCGATCTTCTCTGGAATTACTTCAATAATTAGTTGGGATTCACTCAGATCATTTAATTCAGAAACGAATTGAATTCGATCCCTTGCAACTTTAAGATCATCACTACTAAAAATTCCCACGCTCTCTACTTTAGTAAAATCTTCTTCCATCCGTTTTTGAGCATTCTCAATTGCTTCGCTAGATATATCAAATAATTTTATAGAAAAATCAAAAGAAGATCCAAATATTGCGAGAATTTCTGCTATTCCAGGTCCCATTACCCCAACTCCAACAATTCCTATGTTTTTGATAGAATTTAAGTCCATTTTAGTCACCAACATATTAATATCATAATACTAAATTATATATTCGGGGTTCGCTCTTACTTCGGCAATAAAATCTTTAACCATCTCCTCTGGTGAGAAAGATGGTGAGTAGTTAAGATCATTAAAAACAGCATCACTTTCTCCTTTCATCATGGACCAGCTCCGAAGCATGAAGGTCAATTCTGGATCAGGGTCATATTCAATAATCACATCTGGAATCTCATTTCGGACGAGTTCCGCTAGTTCCTCTGCTTTCATCCATACACCATCAATATTATATGTATTTTCAGGAATATGTTCGTGATTATGGAGACTTACAAGAAATTTGGTTGAATCCTTAATATATATTACTGGAACAGCAATATCTTCCTCCACATTGCAAATTGCTTTCTCTCCTTGGGCAGGATATTGAATAATATTATTGGCAAAAATGGTCATCCCTTTTCCAGTACGACCAGGGCCAATTAATGCAGGAAATCGAATTGAAGTGAATTTAACTCCCTTTCTACGATGATAAAAAGTCCCCAGTACTTCCGAGCAGACTTTTCCCACACCGTACATTGTCCATGGATCACGATACGATCGTTCTGTTACTGGGAGCTCAACCCCAGGACCATAGATAGCTCCAGAACTGGAATAAATGACATGAGAAATGTTAAACTCACGAGCACATTCCAGAATGTTAAAAGTTCCTTGAATATTTATATTAAAAGCATTGGTTAATTCAGATTCCGTTAATGGTGGCATTAAACTACCAAAGTGATAAAGAGTCGAAATATTCTCAGCTTTACCAACATGGGAAAATACTTCCGCTCGATTTGAAACATCACTTTTAATTATTGATACACGAGGGTTACCTTTCAGTGATTTTACTCGTTTCTCATTGATATAGTAGTCCATCAATAATAAATTTTCATCTGTTGCTTCTAAAAGAGCTTTAGCTAGAAAAGAGCCGATAAATCCTGTTCCGCCTATGATAGCTATCGTCACATTCCTCACTCCAAATAATTATTCCCAAAATGATGGATCCGCTTTTGCTGCTGCACTTTGGTTTAAAATGTTTGTAACAGAACCATCCACCCTCACATCTACAACCGAGACTCCGTCGCTATTAATTGCACGTTTAATCGCAGAAGGTACATCTTCTGGACGAGTAACTAGTTCCCCTTGGCCTCCAAGACTTTCAGCAAATTTAACGTAATCAATATGCTTTTTTTCATCTAAGGTGGTTCCAATGCGTTCTCCCCAAGATAAATCTTGATTATGTGCAATCATTCCCCATAAGGAATCATTTTCAATGATTATTGTCAAAGGTAAGTCATATCGGACTGCTGTATCGATCTCTGCTCCATTGAATAAGAAAGATCCATCTCCTGAAAGCACGATGATATTCTTATCAGGTTCGGCTAGTTTTCCAGCAATTCCCATTGGTAAACCTGCACCGAGATGCCCAGTTGGACCATGAGATCCGATTATCTGGCCTGGATACGTTGCTTTCAAAATAATATTTGCCCAAACCGTAGTATCTCCTCCATCTAGGTATAACCTAGTATTTTCGTCGAGAAATTGTTGAATATCTTTAGTCAGTTTTTGGGGTTTGATTGGTACTTCGCTTGAATCCACTGGTCCACTTATCATTTCTTCAAGCTGGTTACGATCTCCTTTTATCGTCTTTGCCCATTCATTATGTAGATTTACCTTAGCTTTTAATTTTATTACTGTGCCTAAGAGTTGTTCCAAGAAAGGATTTATTGAGCAGGCTATTCCAAGTTCTAGTGGGCGATTCTTTCCTACTGCGGTTGCTTCTGGATCAACATGTACTAATTTTACATCTTCAGAATAAAATGCTGGATTTGTTCCATACCCCTGGTATTCTCCGAATATGACACCTAAAGCAAGAATAAAATCAGCTTGGTTTAGTAAGATGTTCTGAATTGCACTCCCGATAGCCAAAGGATGAAGTTCTGGAATCGATCCTTTACCTAAATCATCATATGCAACTGGGATGGACAAATATTCCGCTAAAGTTAAAAGATTGGCCGAAGCCGATCCCCAATAGACTCCACTTCCCGCAATTATAACTGGGTTTTTTGCCTCTAATAACTGATCAGCCACTTTCTTTACAAGTAATGGATCAGGATATCTATATCCCTGAGGACGATATTGTTCTGGATTTAATCCATAGAATGGTTTTGCACGATCAATCTCTGTCTCGAGAGTGAGGATGTCAACTGGAATATCAAGTAAGACTGGCCCCATATTTTCTGCCATGCTTGCTCTAAAAGCTTCTTGCATGTATTCGGGTATCCGATGAGTATCATATACCATTCGTGCATATTTTGTCGTCGGTGTAGCCAGTGGTAGATGTTCTACTTCCTGAGCTGCATGTTTATTGAGATCTCTTAAAGCAGTATGTCCTGTAATGGCGATTACAGGACTATGAGCATAATAAGCACTAATTAACGCTGGAAGTACATTTGAAAAACCTGGACCAGCAGTTACTAAACAGACTCCGGGAGTTCGAGTTGTTTTAGCCCAGCCTTCTGCTGCATTTCCAGCAGCTTGTTCATGTCTAGTCGTGATGATAGGTATACCCTCTTCTACCAGTCCTTTATAGATTGGGTTGATATGTCCTCCCGATAATGTGAAGACATACTGCACATCCTCTAGTTTCAAACTTTTTGCTACGAAAGAGCCACCTGATAACCGTTCTGTCACTTTATTCCACCAAGACTATACACTAATTCTGCCCAGTTAAAGTACTTCAGCAGAGGGAGTACTCCCATATTTTTGAGAGAGATTTTTATTAATTTCGAATTTCAAATTTTATTCGATGAAAATGTCCAATGGGTTTTATAATCGACTTGTACGAATCAATCTTTCCACAAATGAAATAAAAAAGGAAAAATTACCGGAAAATGCTGTAGAAAACTTCATGGGTGGGAAAGGTTTGGGAGCGTTTATTTTAACAAAAGAATTGAAGCCAGGGATTGATCCGTTAGGATCTGAAAATAAGATCATACTATCCACTGGTCCTCTACAGGGTTCAGTAGTACCGATATGTGGTCGTTACTGTATTGTGACCAAATCACCTCTTACTGGATTATTTTTAGATTCTCATGCCGGAGGATTTATAGGCCCAGAATTAAAGTTCGCTGGTTATGATGCGATTATTGTTGAAGGTAGAGCGAGTTCTCCTTGCTTTATTTCAATTATTAATGAAGAGGTTAAGATAAACAAAGCAGAAAAACTCAAGGGTCTGACAACCTTGGCAAAAGAGATCAAGTTCAAAGAAATTATCAAGGAACCCAAGGCAAAAATTATGTCGATTGGTCCCGCAGGTGAAAATTTAGTTAAGTACGCTTGTGTTACAAGTGATAGTTTCCGAAATACTGGCCGAGGTGGTGTAGGAGCTGTATTTGGAAGTAAAAATCTTCTTGGAATAGCAATAAGAGGGAGTAATCGTGATATTTCCGTATTCAATTTAACTGATTTAAAACAAAAGGCATTAGATCTTCGAAAACGAGCATCAAAAGGAAAAGAAATTGATCATTGGATTTATAGAATTGGAACACCCGCTCTCTTCAATTTATCCTCTGACCGTGATCAGTTACCTGTCCGTAATTTTCAATTTGGGACTTTAAACGATGAAGCTTCGACTCTGGGAGAAGATGCCCTTAAAAAATATAGTACCAGGAAGAAACCCTGTTATAAATGTGTAATCCAGTGTGCACATATCTTTGGTGGAGATTTATCATTTAAAGATGACGATAAACATATTGCAGCTGTTCCTGAATATGAAACTTTGGGATTAATTGGTTCTAGCTGCGCAGTAAAATATGAAACTGTAGTAGAAGCGAACTACCTTTTAAATAAGTATGGACTTGATTCGATTAGTACAGGTAGCACGATTGCATTTTTTATGGAGTGTAGTGAACGGGGAATAGTGCCAAAAGAATATCAGTCTGAACAGATAAATTTTGGAGATGATCAAGGACTACTAGATCTAATACCTAAGATTGCATACAGACAAGGTGTCGGGAAAATCTTAGCTGAAGGAACTAAGAGAGTGTCAGAACTATTTGGTCAAGAATCAGATAAGTTTGCAATACATGTAAAAGGTCTTGAGATGGCAGCTTGGGATCCTAGAGGACGATTAGCATTGGGATTGAGTTATGCAACAGCAGCCGTGGGAGCTTCGCACCTCCGAGGTTGGCCAACTACAATGAAAATTCCCAAAGATGAGGATGTTACACCAGAAGTAGTACAAACATTAGTTTCGGAACAAGATCTAAAACTGATTAAAGATAGTCTGATCATATGTCACTTCACTCACTCCATTATCCCCGCTTTAAATCTTCAAGATGTACAAACACTTTATGAAGCATCTATGGGAGGTTCTCAAAGCATTCGTGATATCGCGCAAAATATTTGGAGTTTAACCCGATATTTCAATATGCGAGAATTCCAATTACATAATTCTACTGCAGGGGACTTTGATACTTTACCTCATCGTATTCTTCAGGAACCACTACCTTCTGGAACTGCTGAAGGGTCCAAAGCATTTAATTCTACCAAAGATTTCCAACAAGGTCTGAAGTATTTGTATCAAATGAGACGTTGTGACGAGAACGGTGAATTAATAGATTCAGAAGCGGAAAGAATGAAAAATTTTGTTGGAATTTAAGATTGATATTCGAACAAACCCAGGTGGACAATACAAAAAGAGATTTTCTTGACAAATGTCTACCCTTACTATCAAAAGAGAATGATCAGGATAAAGACACGCTATTCAAGATTATTGCTAATATAATTTTTTTAGTGCTTCTATCTGAGAATTTTATTGAAGATAATTTGTTTTTGAATAGAATGAAGGAGAAATCAAACAAATTAAGGATAGAAGTATTAATAGAACATATATTGAGTGCATCTCGAAGCAAAGAACCATCCCAAGTAATAATTCATGAACTCTTGGAGGAGCTATCAAGGATTGATGATCTTGGGAATGCGGAAATAGATGTTGAAACATTCTTTTCGATACTTGATTTAGTCCCTCTTGATTTGAATTCGGGATCTCAGGTCCTTTCACTTGTAGTAGAACATTATTCTGGATCTATAATTGCGAGGAAGAAGCGTGGTTCATATTACACTCTTCAAGAAGACGCAGAATTGATTTCATTTATTTCTGGTTTTCGATTTCTACAACATGTGACTAAAGGAGATTCTAATGAAGATCTTTTCAATATGTTAACTTCAAAATCTACGAAACAAGAACAAGTAACACTTTTTGCTGATTTACCTTCTGAGATTTCTATATTGGATCCGAGCTGTGGAACAGGGTCATTTTTAGTTGAAATTATCCACTTTCTTGCACGCTTAGGATCTAGATTGGCAAATAAAAAGTTGAAAGTTTCAGTTTATGGATATGATCTCAATTCCGAGGCTTTAATTGGAGCTAAATTCCGAATATTGCTCCTTAAACTTTCACTTATAAAAAAATACGGATTTATGCCAATAGAAATAGAATTTAGATTTTCGACCAATGATTTTTTGTTGAATGACATTAATAACAAATTTGATATCATCATCGGAAATCCTCCTTATATACGACATGAAGATATTGGAATGTACCAAGATCCCGGTTACAAAGAGAGTCTCCAAGAGAAATATTTATCACTCTTAGAACCAAATGTTAAACTAGATCGAAAAAGCGATTATCTGATTTACTTTTGCATTAAATGCTTAGACCAGCTAAAATCAAGTGGGGTGTTAGTTTTCCTAACTTCTAACGCATGGTTAGAAGTGAAATATGGCAAAACCTTACAGAATCAATTAATATCCTTGTTAAGCAGACAAAAATTAACCAACTGTGAAATCATTCACCAATCACGCTCTAGATTATGGGAACATCTCGGAATTAATTCAGTAATCTTTCTAGCTGTAAAATCAGAGAAAAAAAGCGTAATTAGGGCAAAAATCTTCTTTACTGAAACCTTCATAGATTTAAGAGAAATTCCTCCATCTTTATTAAAACAAGGGCTAATTTTTGGGAAAGAATTCTCATCTAAAGAGTATAGAACTGAATTTATTTCTATTGCTGATCTAAAATCTACCCATAAGTGGGCTGGTACGTTTTTACGAGCAACTAGGAATGAGCGTCAAGTTTTGCACAAGTTGAAAATACGAGGTAAACCTCTTTCAGATCTAGCAGATGTGCAATTTGGGCTTAAGACAGGGGCTAATGATTTCTTCCATTTATCAGTAATATTTCAAGATGAGAAATCAAATCTTGTCAAAATTACCAATGCTCTAGGTTATCACGGTGAAATTGAGAACAGATTTCTCCTCCCATTGATTAAAAGTCCTCTAGAATGCGAGGGGTTCGAAATACCATCTTCATTCATCCCTAAGGTTTGGTTATTCAACTGTCAAGAACCTCTGGGTAATATAAAAAGTGAAAACGCTACCAAATATATTCAATGGGGTGCAAATAGTCAAGTATCTGTTAAACAAGGAAAAAAAATGGGAACTAGTATAAATGGATTCCATCAGCTTAAAAGCTTAAGTCATAGAGATCCATGGTTTAGTTTACCGAAATGTAAGTCACCCCATCTTCTCTGGACAAAGAGTATTCATGATAAACCTGGATGTTTGTTAAATCGTTCGAATTTAATCCCAGATCAACGATTTTATGGAATATCTGTACACGATTCCAAATATATTCCGTTAATATTCGCATATCTTAACAGCAGTCTCATTTGGGCGCAGATGGAGCTTTCAGGAAATACGAACATGGGATTTGGAGTATTAGATACTAATGTTTACTGGTTAAAATCTGTGAGAATTCCAACCAATTTAACAGAAGACCAGGAAGTTTCCTTGTTTAAATTCTGTACTGAATTAAGAAAAGAGACCTCTAGGAAGCCGATTACATCAGAATCCCCTCTACGTAGACAAATTGACTCTTTCTTCTGCAATCTTCTTGAAATTTCGGAAAAAGAGTATATTTTGTTAAACCAATTTATCAAAAGAAGCGTAATCAACCGGCTTAAAGAAAATACGAAAGGTAATTAAATAGACATCTCAGTTCGAATCATGTAGAGTAAGGGTGAAATCTACTCGTGAATGTTGCTACCTTATCCTTTCGTGAAGTGATTGATCAGCTGGTTCGCCAGCAGTTTTTTATTTCTCCAAACATTATTACAGATAGAACCTACACACTCCAATTCGAAGTGGAAGGATCCAATAAGATATTAGATCATTTTGCGGACTTTCTTTTTAATCACTGCAAGGATCTTTATGGAACTGATCCCGTTCCCTATCTTGATACTCTACTTCGTACAGGAAAGAAATTGTCGATAAACCCATTGGATAAACTTGAAATTCGATTTGATGAAAAAATTGGCAGTTTTATTAAAGAAGGACTGGCAACAGAAACTATTCTCTTTATTGCTACAATATCTTCGATATTAGAAGTATTGGATTATTCTCATTACCAAACATTGCTTAAGGAATTATCAGGTCTTTATTATCATCAATGTATTAGCTTACTCGCGACTCAAGAGTATGAAGATCAAGAAAAAAATCTGAATGATGGATTAAAGCGTCTAAGTGAAGCTGCAGAACCTAAATTGTCTCTTATTCAAAATATAATTAAGTTGAAGAGCTTGGCATCAATTTTTGACATTACTGAACTGATCTCTTACGATAAACGTCAGCTCATGGATATTCAATCAGATATCATCCGCAAAGTAATCTCGGGGAGTTATTAATCACTTTAATTTTTCAAAAAGGTTAAAAACTCGATTACTGCAATTAAAATCTAACCTTTAAACTCGACATTCAAGGGTTTTAACCATGTTAGAAATTGTAGTAGATTTACTCGGAATTATTATATTGGTAGCTGGACTAATTGGCCTCGCATACGGAGTTAATAAGTTCATGAAGTCAAGACGACATGAATCTAGTTTTTTAAAGTTTCTTGCTTTAGCTACCTCAATTGTTATTGGAATTGTGAATATTATAGCGATTTATGAGGGTTATGTTGATACTGTTGAACCCGATGTAGTTGTACACTGGTTAACGGTTGTACTCATATTCTTAGCAGGTATGTCCATGTTAGCTGACCCATTAAAAGAAACTCCATTAGCAGCTATGATATCCATGATTACATTAGGAGCATTAGCGGGATTACTATTACTCTTTGCTGATTTAGAAGGCGGAACAAGTGATATAGATTTATTTGGAATAATACTTCCACTTTGGGTAGTAATTCTTGGGATAGTAATTATCGTTGGAATCGTCTTTGTTGCTAGTTTCTTCACTGAATTTACTGTAGATAAGATCCTGCAATTAATAAGTTGGAGTCCAGTTGTAATTGTCTTTAATGCCCTTCTCTTACTCCAAGGAATCTTAATGCTTCTTCTTGGTGAACCTGCGGGGATCTGGCATTTATTAAGCCCTTAATAATTGATTTTCAAAGCGGATATTCTCCGCTCTCCCTTTTATTTTTTAATATCAGCTTTATCCATAATAGCGCGAGCTAGTGTTGAGAATGCCTCTTCAATCGCTTCCCCAGTTTTTGCTGATGTTTCAACAAATCCTGCATTGAGTGATTTTGATTTAACAAAACCTTGTATAGTTTTTAGATTCGAAGGAACTTCGTCTCGTAGATCGATTTTGTTCCCCACTAGAACTACTGGGAGTTCATCATAGGTACCAGCCCGTTCTCTCACTTCCTGAACCCAAATATCGAGCGATTCTAAGGATTTAGGTTGAGTAACATCATAGACAGCTAACGCACCCATTGCTCCCTTATAATATGATTTCATAACATTTCTAAATGCTGGTTGTCCTGCTAGATCCCAAATTTGAAACTCGACATTTATTCCATCGATTTTAGTTTTTAAAAATGCGAAGTCAGCTCCCATGGTAGCTAGGAAGTCTGCACGGAATCCTTCTCCCATATATCGACGCCGTATAGATGTTTTCCCTACAGCTCCGTCACCTAAAAGTATAATCTTGAATAGTAGGGTTGTCATCAGTATCATTTTCTACTCACCTCTTGATTTTTTAAGCTCTTTCTAATAAAGCGTTTTGTCCTCCTCGAGATGGTAGTGTGAATCTTGTGTCAATCTCAAACTCAGATTTACTGATATTTGTCGTAGGTACTTCTGGAAGTGGAAAAGATAGTGTAATGCGAGAAACAGTCACTTATTTGGACACTATTGACATACCAGCATCGATATTGAGGAGAGTAATTACTAGACCTTCTGATAAAAATGAGGAATCAACTTTTATGACAGTTGAAGAATTCTCGTTGCACAAAGCTGAAGATGAATTTGCTCTTTATTGGAATATTTATGATAATTGGTATGGGTGCGGATGGAGACAAATAAAGGAAGCAATAAATCGAAAAGAGTTTTTACTAATTAATATATCAAGAGGGATGCTTTTCAAAGCAAGAGAAGTTTTCCCAAAATGTCTAATCATTTTAGTTACAGTTCCTCAAGAAATAGCAGAGTCAAGAATCAAGAAACGAGGGAGAGAAGATGAGGAAGGGTTACAAACTCGTTTAACAAGGATGAAGAAAAAAATCGACATGCCCACTCCGAATCTAGTCATTGAGAACATAGGTGATCTTCCCAAAACTGCTGAAGTCCTTGGAAACTTTTTAAATATTCGGTACAAAGAAAGGAAAGATGAATAAAATGACCTTAATCATGAGTAAATTGAAAGAATTTTCTGAATCACGGCTGCTACCTATACTCACAGTAATCTCGTTAGTTTTTACAGTTCTAGTCTATCTCTTAATGAGACCAATAGAGGTTGAATTAACTACTCAAACCGCATACGGGGTTATAGATTTAGAATTTGCTTGGAATGTAGAACAAATGGAAACCATTTTATCTTCTTGGGGAGATGAATTAATAGCTAAGGAAATTAATGCTGTATTACTTGATTTTGGTTTTCTTGTAGTTTATTCACTATCTCTTACCGGAGTCACTTTATTACTAACGAAATTAGGCGCTTTTACTAGTTTAACTAATCTTGGATATTACTTTGCAATTCTTCCCTTCATCGCAGCTGGATTCGATTTCATTGAAAATGTCAATCTTCTTTTAGTTCTCAGCTCCCCATCTTCCTTCCCCTCGTTCGCACCATTGTTAGCTTCCATCTGTGCAGCACTGAAGTTTGGTTTGATAATCATAACCATAATTTTCTGGTTTGGCGGAATACTTTACTCATTAGTTCAAAGAATTGTATAACCGTGGGATAAACAAAGATCATTTGTTATATAACAGTAACTTTCAAACAATTTCCACAAATCTGGAGAGAATATACCATGTGGCCTGAAATGCATCATTTTCAAGTGTTGCTTCAATGGTATAACCATTTTTTTGATAAAATTTTATGTTTTGATGTTTTTCACTTGTACTAAGTCGTATTTTATGCCATTTCTTTTCTTTTGCCAGATTCTCCAATTTTTGTAAAATTAGACTACCAATTCCTTGAGATTTCCGGTATTCCTCCTTTACAAGTAATGTTGATACTCGTAGTGTGTTTCCCATTATCAAACATTGGGCTGCACCAAGTATCTGTCTAGATGAAGAGTTGTCAGTCACGATTACGGTTAGGGGCTGATTGATTTCGTCTGAAATATCTCTACCAAAGTGTTGTGAATTCGCAGAGAGCCATTCATGCCTGAAAAAGGATTTAATATCTTCATCTGCCTTATCAAAGATGAATTCAACATTTAGTTCCATTTTTCCATCTCAAATTACGTTAATTTCATCATTTAAGGAATTTGGGATGGTGGATTCTAATAAGCAATGACAATTTATTCCCCCTAAACTTTTTAGACTACGTTCCAAATAAGGGTACTTGGTGGATTGTTCGAATGCAACTTCCTACTCATGTCCTCGTGGCTGTTTTTACTCAATATTTAATCACGAAATTTCTAACATTCCCAACATGTGTAGAAATATGTTTAATTATTCTCCTTTGTGGATTTTCACATTTCTTCATCGATGCGCTAGGGAAAATCACCTATCACCCCCCAATCCGTGAACTAGGAAATTTTTGGTTATATTGGCATATTTTCCTTTATGCATTCGGTTTTTTCTTGATTTTCCTATATTTTCAAGTTTATTGGCTAGGAATTCTCTCAGGTCTCCTTGTTGATATCTGGGATTGGATTATCCTAAGAAATTATGCGAAATATACATCACAACCTGATTGGGGAAAAAAATATTATCTCCATCCAATTGCAGATAAAATTCGTGGGATTTTTTTCTCTAGATTTCCCAACCTGAACCATTCAAAGGTTGGTATTCTGCCAGAAATAATACTCTATATTGGATGGTTAATCCTCTATTTGTCTACAAGTTAATCAGTATTTTGACTAATAGAATCGTTCTTGTGTATATTTTGTTTGGGATATGATTTTTCCATTTCGTATTGTTGTTCTTGCTGGGGGAGTGGTTCGGATTGCCTCGTGTACATTCTTAACTCCATGCAGAATCAATAGATCCGCTGACGTACCTACTTCGAATTGATGAGTAATATCCATAGTTTTCGCTGCATTGATAGTTATGGTATCGTATAATGTATTAATAGCAGATGCAGTCGTCATCTTTGCCGCATGGCCTAGTAAATTAGCCACCTCAAGCATATCACCCTTTCCAAATGGATAGTATGGATCGTGTATACAATCCTGACCAATAGTTACGTTTACACCAGCTTCTAGAAGTTCTTTTACTCTGGTAATACCAACTCTCTGTGCTCTGGTATCTAACCGTCCTTGAAGAACCATATTGGTTGGTGGGTTAGTAACAACATTAATTCCTGCTTTTTTCACTAATTCAATAACTCGAGCAGCATGATAATCATCATAGGAAGAGAGTGCACATATATGATCGACAGTAATTGAATTCCTAAATTTTTCCTCTATGGCACGTGAAGCCAGATATTGTAGGGTACGGGAATTAGGATCGTCTGTTTCGTCTGTATGACTATCGATTGGAACATTATACTTTTTAGCTAGGGAAAGAAGAATATTTACATGTTTTTTAGAATTCTCGTCATTGAATTCATTGTGTGGCATCCCTCCTAAAATCATCTCTTTTCCTCCCAATTCTAGTGCCTTTTCTAACAGTTCTTCTGTCCCTTCATCCTTTAAGATGCCTTCTTGGGGGAAAGCAACGATTTGTAGGTCGATGACATTTTTAAACTCCTCTTTGGTTGCAAGAAGCCCTTTTAATGGCATTAATCCTCCAATCGAATCGACATCAATATGAGTACGAATATGAGTTACTCCAAATTTTATCTGATTGTTGATCACTTCAGACGCTCTTTTTTTAATATTATCCACTGTATAGTTTCTTTTTACTTCCCAAGTTTGTTGGATAGCTTCCCATAGAGTACCTGAAATATTAGGCTCAATAATATCGCCAATAAGTACTTTGTCAAGATGGATGTGAGGGGAAATCAGACTCTCAGTAACCAAAGATTGTTCTGCATTTATTATATGATCAAATTGATTCTCACTAAATTTTGTGTCAATATCTGATATATTTGTTATCAATCCGCCATCGATTGTGATATTGACTAAATTTCCTTCCCTTGTAAGTGCATTTTTAATACCTAAACTCATTTCTCTCAGCCTTTATTTCACATGGTTTTGAATCAGCGATTTATAATGATTATTCGATTTTTTCAAATTCTTTTCTGATAGATCCATTCCTCTGGAGACAGATTCTCTCTTGATAACTCTTTATTTTCGCTTAATTATTATAAAGGATGTTGCAATTAGGAAGAGGAGTGGAATACCAAAGATAATATTTAGAGGAATGCCGAGTTGTCTATTGAGACTCCTATAGTCATCACGTATCTCATTATTTGTTAGTACTCTATTATACATTCGAACTTCATCAATTCGACCATTAAAATCCCTATTATCCATGAAATGATTACCGATGATAACAGGTGCAGATGTTTTGTGAACTCCTATTGAAGCTCTTCGTATTCCTACTAAGGTTCCATTGATGTAGAGCTGCATTAATGTCCCATCATACGTACTAGTAACAAAAGTCCATTCTGTGAAACTGATATTTTTGAATGCGTGACACTCTGTCCACGGAGGGTCTCCAGACGGTGTTATAGTAAGAATAGGCCTCTGTGAATTAGACCAAAGCTCAAAAATATATGCAGCCTCTACAGTTAGAGTTTCTGTAAAATATTTAGAAACTATTTGATGCCTGGCTCCTGTAGGACCATAGATAAAAATCCATGCTTCAATTGTGAAAGCTTCCACATCAAAGATTGGATTGATACCACAATTAACCCAATCTCCGCGATCAAAATCCAAGGCTGTACCTCTATATCCCTCAGTCCAACTAGCTCCATTTATGATTCCAGTATTTCCTTCACCTGAAAGATCGTACGCTATATTGCCCGATCCCTCATCGAAGGTGAGATTGAGAATCAATCCCTCTGATGAATAACCAATAGTCATATCAAAAGGTAAGAATATACTGGATATAATAATAAATGAAATAACTAACGATTTATAGATTTTTAGAGCTTTCACTACATTTCCCGTTAACTCAGACTTCAGAGTATTCATTGTTATCAATGATTTTCTTCAAGTATTGCACAACTAACCAAATTTCATGATATGTATTATACAATGCAATTGGTGCTAGTCTAACAACACTCGGCGGTCTAAAATCACTAATAACATTATATTTAATATTGAGGCAGTCAACTATCCGTTGTGCCTCAGTATCATGTTCAATAGCTATATGTCCCGACCTTTTCTCAGGATTTCGTGGTGTACCAATTTTAAAATTATATGGTTCAATACTGAGAACTTCATCAACAAGATAGATTAGATATGATGTTAATTTCACTGATTTTCGTCTAATATTATCTATTCCAGCTTCCAACGTCAGATTTAATGATCCCTCGATTGGTGCAGAGCAAAGGATATTTGAGCTGGAAATTTGCCAACCACCTGCTGATTTTGCATGACGAAAATCTAATGACATATCAAATTGCTTATCTTTTTCGTAACCAAACCAGCCAGCTAATCCTGGTTCTTTCTCAAAATGTTTCTTATTGAGGTAAAGAAATCCAGTTCCACCAGGTCCTGAATTGAGATATTTATAACTACACCAGAAAGCAAAATCTACTCCCCACTCATCGAACCTATGGGGTACAACACCGACAGAATGACTACAATCCCATCCAATGGGAATTCTTCTTTCATTTGCTGCTTTAGTAATCAGCTCCATGTCGAATAATTGCCCACTTCTGTATAAAGCCGAAGGTAAAAGGATTAAGGCCACATCATCTTTCATTCGTTCGATTACTCGCTCTTCATCAATTGTACGACCATCCTCACTTGGTATTAGTACAAGGTGATCTTTTGGATTTAACCCTCGTAATTTTATTTGACTTTCTAGCGCATAAATATCTGTGGGAAAATCCAACTCATCTGCAATGATTTTAGTGCGCTTATCATCCTTAGGATTATAGAAAGTACTTACAAGCGAATGTAGGTTAACCGTAGTTGTACCTGTGGCAATTACTTCAGTTGGTTCCGCACCCACTAGGGGAGCAGCTAATGCTCCTAGATCTTCACCAAAATAAAACCACGATTTATCGGATTTAAACCATCCCAGTATCCCTAGTTCTTTCCATTCATCAATCACTCTCAGAAGAGAATGTTCAGCTTCTTTAGAAAGTAATCCTAATGAGTTACCATCAAGATAGATTGTATCTTGAGGAATATAAAATCTCTTACGAAATTTTGCAAGGGAATCCTTGGAATCTAGGTCTAAAGCACACTGTTCACTGGTATTAAATGTAGTAATCACTTATACTCCTCCTTTAAGATCAAATGTCTCCATGGATTTTTATGAAAGAGTTATTGTAACAGAAACTAATGTATTTACTGTATCTCATATGACGAGAAAGAATTTTTAGTTTACTCTCCTCCATCTTAGATACCGAATCAAAAACCCATTTGTATTTCGACTGGAGATTAATTTAACAAAAAGTATCAAAGTTGATAATTATGTCAGTAGATGAAGATATTCTAAGACCGAAACCGAATAAAATTTGCCCTGATAATACACCTTATCCTGCTAAATTTATTAATCTTGTAGACGGCTCCAAGATGGTCGTTCGTCAAATCACGCGAGAAGAAACAAAAAAAATTATTCCGCTCTTTTATGATATTGTAAAAATAAACAAAGACTTTTATGATCTTGTGGGGGCAAGAATACTAGGGGAATTACTTGCATACGTGCAATATCGTGTACAGGATGAATATGTACTCCTTGGTCAAGTACACGAAACTGGAGAAGTCCTCGGATTGGTTAATGGTTATTTAAGCTTTAATGATCCGAAAATTGGTCTCAGCTATCATACAATGACTTTCAAGAGAGGCTTACGTGTTGGTGCACATCTTTTTGTGGCTAAAATGGAATACCATCTTGACTACCTTCAAAACGATGAAGTAAAAATCGTTGCAGAATCTCATCACGGATTTCGTCGATGGATGGAGGAATTACGTTTAGGTGAGGACTTCGGTTTTGAACATCCCCTGGGTGGAGTGCCTTCTTATGTTCTTTCCAGAAAGAACTGGGAATCCTATGTCAAACCAGAGCGATGTTTCGGTACAGAAAATCGTCCTGTCCCTGACGAATATATTAAAACTGTCTCTGCGAATATCCTTTTACCAGATGATGTCACATTCCAAATTACTGGAACCACAAAAGAAGAATTTTTGAAGGGACTATAAATGCGTGAAGTAGCCATAATTGGCGTTGGAATGGGCAATCGCTGGGGAAAATACAGCGGTACTCTCATTGAAATGATGGCCGAAGCTTCTCTTTCAGCAATTGATGACGCAGGAACTGACGAAATTGATGCGTTATTTGTTGCAAATATGGGAGCGGGGAGGATTAATAATCAAACTGCGTTGGGTTCGGCTTTAATCGACTATCTCAATTTATTCCCTGCTGTCGGAGCATCCATCGAGAATGGACCTGCTTCTGGGGCTACTGCCGCAAGAATTGGCTATATGGCAATTGCCTCTGGACTTCATGATGTGGTCATGATCACAGGTGGAGAAAAAATGCGTGTGGCTCCAGGACCAGTCGTTACCGATTTTGTTGCGACTATGGCACACCCAGAAGCAGAATATATTTACGGGATCACTTTTCCGAGTCTTGGTGCGCTTCTAGCTCGCCTATACTTTGAACAATATGGTGTTACATCAGAAGATCTCGCACGAGTAGCCATAAAAAATCATCAAAATGGATTGAAAAATCCTCATGCCCACATTCAGCAAAATATTACAATGGAAGGAATTTTGACCAGTCGGGAAGCGAGTCTAAATAATCCAATGATTGCTGACCCTTTACACCTTTATGATATGTGTCCAGTCACAGATGGTGCTGCTTCGCTAATCATGTGCTCTATGGAAAAAGCCCAAGAATTTCAGAAAAAACCTCTTATTAAATTTGCTGGAACAGGACAGGGTATGGATACCATGGCTGTTCATGAGCGAGAAGACCCAACTTTCCTAAAAGCTGTAAAAATTGCCTCTGATCAAGCCTTCAGTATGGCAGGGTTAACTCGAGCAGATATTGATTTTGCGGAAATTCATGACGCCTTTGAAATCCTGGAACTTGCTGAATTGGAATCAGCAGGGTTCTATGAACGTGGTAAATCTCACCTTGCCATACGAAATGGAGAAACTGAGATTTCTGGAAAGTTTCCTGTAAATACTTCTGGTGGACTTAAAGCTAGAGGCCATCCTGTTGGAGCAACTGGAGTGGCACAACTTTGTGAGCTGGTGTGGCAATTACGTGGTGAAGCGGGTGAGCGTCAGATTCCTAGTACACCCAAACATGGTTATGCTGTCAACTTTGGTGGATTTGGAAATAATGTGGTATCTACAATTCTTTCTCGTGTTATGGAGTGAAAAAAATGACAGAACGTACACCTACTGGATTTAAATGTCTCAATTGTGGAAAAATCCATTATCCACGGCATGGCCGCTGTTTAGAATGTAAGCAACGAGAATTTGAGGAAGTTAACCTTCCATCTGAGGGGACATTGATCACCTTTACTCAGTTAAAAGCACCTCCTTCTGGAATAGATTCAAGATCTTTGTTTTTAGGTATTATTGATCTTGGAGAAGTTCGTTACACAGGGCAGATTGAAGTTGAGGATATTGGAAAATTACATACTGGGATGAAGTTGACTCCACATTGGAAACATGTGAGAACGATTGATAATCGTTCCGTAAGTGGATTTGTGTGGCTCCCTTCGTAATATAATCCAATTCAATTTTTTATACATTCAACGTAAAATGGCCGTAATAGATAATGAAAGATGGGGTGAGGGGAGTTAATTAAAATCTCAAATTAATCGACTTAGCTCTTACAGAAGTTAATAGGTCATATGAAGAAGTAAGCTAAGTAATCCTAAGCTTTATAATCTTAAGATCCTAGTGTTTCCAACATTATTGTATTTGATGGAAATCAAGTTGATGAAGAAATGGTAAAATTCTGTCCTTCTTGTGGTCAAGAAACTGATCCAGACTCACTTTATTGTTTGAAATGTGGTAAAAAACTTCCCGAATCTGATTTCGCTCCAGCAGATAAAGGCAAGGCCGAACAAAGAGTGCCTCCCCAAGCACCTACCTATCAACCGTCAAGTTATCAACAAGAATTTCAACCCCGTCCCTACCATCCCTCAATGAAAGCACCCTTAGGTGAGCGTTGTGTCGCTTATTTAGTTGATTATTTTATCAATCAGTTCACTTGTGGAATCTATGGTTGTGTTAAGGATGGTATCCGTGATGGTCAATCCATAGGAAAAGGATTAATGAACTTGCGTGTTGTTGATTATAATACTGGTCAACCCGCAACCATTGGCCAATCTTTTCTCCGCAATTGTCTCTGTGGATTTGTGGACGGATGCGTATGTTATTGTCCAATGTTTGTCTCGGAAGATGGTAGACGAATCGGTGATCATGGAGCTGGCACTATCGTGATCTTGGATAAATAAAGGAAGTTTCCTTCTCAAAGGAAAAACCCATGAGATTATTTTACTCCTTAAGAAAAAGTTTATCACGGAATAAACTGATTCGATCGGTTCACAACACCAAAAAGGATCCTTAAGACTTATAGGATAGGTTGTATTAAATGCGATGTAGAGAGTGTGGAGCTGAGAATCCACCTGAAGCCCGTTTTTGTTACCAATGTGGGAAAGAGATATCAAGACTGCCTCAAGATGCAAGCAGTTTTCAGTCACAATCTGCATTCTGTCAGAAATGCGGCGTTCAAAATCCTCCAAGTTCTAAATTTTGTATGGAATGTGGCACAACCTTAAAGCAAATTGAAGCTAAAAGCCCAAATGTTTGTCCTACATGCAATTCTCCAATAGAATCTTCTTATTCTCTATGTCCTAATTGTGGGCATTCACTTGGGGGCATGAGCAAGACTTCTTGGAGTACACCAGATGTAGATGATAGAGAATTAGAGATTTGCCCTTCTTGCGGGAAACAAACAAGTGGTGAATATTGTCAAGACTGTGGGTTTCGTCTGAGGACGCGTCAGTCTCCCGTCGATTGGTGGTATTGTACTCGTGAATCAGCAATTATGCAGGAAATAGATCCCAAAAGTCAATTTTTAATTCCGAAAGAATCATTAGAAGAATCTATTGCATCATTTCAACAAGAAGAAAAATTTCCCAATTATCAGAGTGATTCAATTAGACAATTGAGTAATTTAGTATTTTCCCGCGATCACACCAGCAATTTTTGTTCAATAACGAAAGTAAAATGTCCAATTTGTGGTCAAACATCCTATGCGTCTATTAATGTAAGACCTAAGACCTCTCAGTTGATTGGTTCAGGGACAAAGAAATTAAACGGAAGTGCTCTAATAAAAAGCGGCATTTTTTACATGCGGAACTTCAAGGAATTTTACTTAATTATCGCAGTAGGAGTTATGATCGATTTAATTGTGACAATATTAGGAGGAAATTTATCTACCGTTGATGCTCTTACGAATTTCTTCTCTGATTTTGATACGGCTGCATTAAATGAGAGTCTCTATACCATGAATATAGGTACATTAGCTATAGACTTCGTATTGTCATCCTTTTTGCTAAGTTGGACCCTTATTTCGCTAAAGCAAATTAAAAATCAAGGGTATTCCTCAATTGATCTGATTTCAGGTGCTGGAACTTCAGTTCGAACTATTGTGAGTGTATTGATATTAATGCTTGTTCCTTTTATGGTATCGATAATTTCTCTCATTGGTTTGGGTTCTATAAATCTCTCTTATACCGATTCGTTATATGGCTATTCAGAATATCCCTACTCCGGCACAGATTCAGTAATAGGTTCGTTATTAGGAATATTGGCTTTTACTCTTGGAATTGCGCTTCTCGAGATTGTGGTGATGATATTAACAACATATTTTCTTCCTGCTTTCATTTTCAATCCTGATCGGTCAATCAAAAATAGTATAGAGCGAGGATATGTGTTTGCGAGAAAATATTTCTGGTTAACTTTGGGAATAACTATACTATTCAATTTGATAGGCAATATTGGCTCATTTTTTACTTTACCATCATACTTTTTAGGGACAGCACTAATTCCAGTTCTCATTACTTCGATCATTATACGAACGATAGCAGTGTATCGAATTCTGTCTTTCGGTTGGGCATATGACGAATTTAAAGATGAAGTGCATAAATGAGATCAAAATTTTTTCGAAAATCCCTTCTTCGAGGTTTGTCAATAACTTGTTTCCTTCTACTAATTATTTTACTCCTTTTATCCAGAAATTCAGGACAATCTAGTCTTCTATTTTGGCAAATTACCCAATTTTGTGGCCCTCTCTTATTTTTGGGTATATGGTTCCCTTTTGCCTTATCATTTCTACTAGATTCATCAGTAGAGATGAGATCGCTTTCTCGATCCGCAACGGTGATGATTTTTGGAAGTATCATTATAGTATTAGGAGCCTTGATGCTGAATACCCGAATGTTATTCATTATTATGGGATCGATCTCAAATTTGTTTGAGATCAGAGTCGATGATCTTGTAGGTCAATTTTTTCTTTGGGAAATGACTACTGGCCTATTATTACCCCTAAATGAAGAAATAATTAAGATTTTACCAATTTTAGTACTTTCTCATGCAGCTGTAGTATCATTTGACCCTGAGGATGAAAAAATCGTGGTGAGGACACCTCAAATAAAACAAATCCTAATCTCACGAAGACAATATGTTCTATACGCTATTATTAGTGGAACTGTTTTTACTTTCTTTGAATTATTTTTATATCAATGGGAGTCGATTCAACCTAGTCTAGATCCTTTTTCAGATGTCTACTTCCAAATTACCTTACGAACACTTGCACCTTTACATATCCTCTCAACAATTTTCTTTGCACTCGGAATATATACTTTGAATGGTCGACTCACGGGAACAATTTCAAAAAGAATGGCAATACTTTCGTCAATTAAGTATTTTCTTCTTGGCTGGGGTCTTCATTCATTCTGGAATTCATTGAACGTATATTTTGCAGTATTCCTTCCAGAGATGCAGGATTTATTGTATCTATTACTTTTCGGAATCGGAATCATCATCAATATTTCATTAATTCTGATAATCTGGCGGATTTTTCGAATAACCCCACGATTCTGTGTTAAGTGCGGATTTGAAGGGATAAACCACTTTCATCCAGAAAAAGTTATTACATCTGAGAACGTAGCCCCCTCTCGCGGATTCAGTTTTCTTCCTCCTAGAATCAGCAGATTCAGGCTCGCTTCTAGATATATCTGTCCCAATTGCTTTAATAAAATCCGTACAGAGGGAACATGTGCGCATTGTGGTTCACGAATTTATCAAACCTGTCCAAACTGTAACACTTTCCTATCAGAAACAACAACAATCTGCCCTAATTGTCGTAAACGGATAATCTCCCTCGATGAGATGAGTTTTCGTTCACTCTCGATGGTTGAAACATGGATAATCGGAGTAAGTGTGCTAACTTCCTTAGTTTTTACTCTCACTCCTCTTTCTATACTCTTTTGGTTACGTCAAGAAGCTATCTTGATTCCGTTGCCAATATATCTTTTTTACTTCATAATGGGGTTAATTATTGTCATAAGCACACTTATCACATTGTTTTTTAATCGGACTATGGGAATATTAGTATTGTACTGCCATATCCTTAATCTGTTTTTACTGGGAATAATCAGTCTTTTCGGCTCATCATTTATTGGAATATTACTTTCGATACGTCTAACTGATCCTATTGGAGGAATCCTAATTCTTGGAATAAGTATTATTCTGTATTCCTTATTTAAACGGATTTTCAACCTTTTTTATCATAGCTATCACCCAATTTTTCCTGAATTTTTGGATTCTGTAAGCGAAACAGTGAAAGGAGGTAGGGGTTATGAGTAATTTACTATTTAGAAAAAAATCTAAGCCTAGAAGCGCTAATCCTCATGCGGGATTAAAAGCGGGTTTTCTTCTCCTATCTATTGGATTTTTCCTTCAGTTTTTGTTCCTCAACTTATTATCACTCATCTTAGGGATAGGAACCGAGTTTGCAGAAATGACAATCCTAATTAGCGGATTACCCGAACTTGATATTGTACTTCCGTTTTTAGTCCTTATTCTACTTCCCATGACTGCTATTACTACAAATTTATGGGTTACATTACTTTCAGTCATTCCTTGGATAATTGCAGGATGTATTACTGGATACTTTTGTGGGCCCGATCTTGAAAAAGCAATATTCCTAAGTTTTCCTTCATTTTTTGGATCGATAGCAGTTTTGATTATTCTAGCGCTTTTTACTTTATTTGGCGTTCTTCTTCCAGTTTTCCCTTCCCTTCAGATAGTTTTCTTGTTTGCAACAATACTCACACTAGCCATGTACGGAATGGTACTGATAGGAGGAATCAGTCTATATTTCTTTCTACCATCCTATATTGGTTATTATATTGGAAAAAAATATACTCCTCAATTATATCCTCAAATATTTTATGCTCAACCAAATAGAATTGATCCTAGGAGCGTATATTGTAGATTCTTAACTCGTGATAATAGGTGTGGAGTTGGTCGAAGTTCTTTTATTCCAGGTACGTGTGATAATCGATTTAACCAAGTAACGTGTCCTATATATGTACGGGTAACCAAAGCAACACGAAAGAAAATTCAACCAGGAGGTCTTTTTTCTGAAATTAAGAAGTCTCTTTAAAAATAGGTATACCCTGATAATTCTGATATTGAGTGCTAGTATATGGGTTATTGTGGATGGTGGAACACATAACTCACCATATCGAAAACAAGGAATATACAGTGATGTTCCTTTAGTTAAGGATTCTGATAGATCTGGGTTTAACCTTTGGGATTTATTGGATTTCCTTGATTTTACATTACCTGAGTTACCTATGCCTCAAATTGCGCCCCTTCTTGGGTTATCAGCAGGCGGATTGATGTTTTTATTCGTGATATTGTTAATTATGGTTGTTTTATTCGGAATATCACTCATAATTTCATCAAAATTCAGATCAAAGAGTAAAGAAGAAATTTTTGTCGAGGAAGAAGATCAACCTGATATTAAAGAGTTGATAAAGCGTCGAGAAACTCTCGGAAAGCGTATTGATGAAATTATCACATTCTTGGAGACTTCAGGAAATAAAGAGTCTTTCAGTGAGGCAATAACTTTAGGATTCGAAAAATTGGATTTAGCGTTAAAAGAATTTTCAAAGATATCTCGCCCAGGATGGTTAACTCCACGTGAATATGCTGAAATGCGGATTCCATACTTCGATCATAAATCTCTATCCGTAGCTGTTGAGATCTTCTACGAAATAACGTATGGTGAACGAACTGCGACTTTAAGAGAGTTTAATTTGTTTTTATCAAGTATCAAATCGATGATAAGTGATCAAACAATACTTCGTTGGAAATCTGATCAAGACTTATGATTAAGGAGTTACATGACATGAATATACACATGAGAAAGTATCTGTATGTTTTTAGTGTCCTGATAGGTCTTCTTCTTATTCTGATCCCTCCACTTCAACCTGCTGCATATACAATTTCTAATACTCATTGGTCTGGAGCTTCAAGTTTTCAGTCCTCTTTCGAAGGAAACCATAAAATTACCTCTACAAATATTCCTCTAAGTTTACTAGGTGATCTAAATCAGCTCACTGACATTATCATCATAATTGGAGGAAGCTTACCTTATTATCCTGAAGAATCACAAAAACTCCTAACTTTCGTTTCAAATGGAGGAATTCTCATCCTTTTTGAAGATACAGGATATGGTCGAATTTTAACAGAGGCATTTGGATTGAGATTAGGTGGAACCCTTATTGACCAAGATAATCATGGGCCTAATCCATATTTACCCAAATCTGTGCAACCTGAACTTCAAATCCAAAATACAGTAATAAATCAACATAATGTGATTTTCAATCATGGAGTAAGAGTTAAGCAATTTTACCGCCTTCCAAATACACTTTATCGTCCGCTGTTCCCGCTTGAAGGGTTCGTTTGGGAAGACAAAGATGGGGATGGAAAATTTCATGAGGAAGAAGAGAGAGTTACAGATGATGCTTATCTAGGAGGAATCCTTGAATTTCCAAATACTAATGGATTATGCATTGTGATAGGTGATTCCGCCTTTCCCACTAATGATATGATCTCACGAGAGCAGAATCGTGAATGGCTCTTGGAACTTGTACGTCTGATCACTCAAAATGACAATAAAAATGTTCTTTTTGATGAGAGTCGAAAGTTATGGATTCCACCATCTGGGATCGCATTGATCTCTTACGTTTCAATCATAATTTTAGGGATATTTCATTCTCCGTTAATTGCTTTCACTGCTTTGATTATTTTAGTAGGAATACTAGCAATTAGGAAAAATCGGGAGATAATGGAATTCACACACCGTTTAAAAGAGCCATTTGATAGAAAGGCAAGAATTCCAACGCAAGCCTATCTACAATCAGCGGAGGAGGAAGTTTTCAGTAGCTACGGTAAGAAATCTTCAAGATCCAACCTTTATCGAGATTTAATAGTTGAAGAATTACTGGAAATAGAAGAAAGGCTTACACATGAGGAAAAGAGGTATTTTGAGGATTCATTACGCCAACGGATATTCACTTTTGCTGATTATGAGAAACACAAATATCAAATTGAACAATTTAAGAAAAACCTAAATGAGGAGTAAAATAATGGATGCTTTAGAGATAAAGACAATTGTCGAACAGATCATAGAAGAAATGCAGAATCGAGTTGTAGGATTGGATTTTGCGATCGAAAATGTTTTAACAAGTTATTTTGCCAATGGGCATGTCCTACTAGAGGGGGTTCCAGGTATTGCGAAGTCTATGATGGCATTTTCTCTTGCAGAGGTATTAGGACTTGATTTTACCCGTATTCAATTCACACCTGATTTGATGCCTGGTGATATCACAGGCGTATCTGTATATAATATGAAAACTCAGGAGTTTAATTTCATCAAAGGACCCGTTTTTTCTAACATTGTCCTTTGTGACGAAATTAGTCGTGCCCCTCCAAAAACTCATTCAGCTCTTTTAGAGGCAATGCAAGAAAGACAAATTAGCCATGAAGGTATTACCTATAAGCTTCCAGAACCTTTTCTGGTAATTGCTACACAAAACCCTATAGAACAGGCCGGTGTATACCCACTACCAGAAGCTCAGCTCGATCGATTCCTTATTCGACAAATTATACCCTATCCCTCTGTTGAGGCTGAATTAAAAATTCTCAAGCTGAAACAACGGCAAGATATGCTACCTGTAAATGTTCTGACAGATAGAACGACTATACTAAAGATTCAGCAATTCGTTCGTGAAGAAGTACTTGTATCCGAGAAAATTATGGAGTATATCGTTAATCTGATAAGAAAGACTCGAGAACATTACGGTCTAACTCTAGGTGGTTCTCCACGTGCATCTATATCTTTACTTACGATAGCTCAATCTAGAGCTGCGATTTCTGGTAGAGATTATGTTGAACCGGATGATATCAAACGTTTATTCTTCCCTGTTGTCAATCATCGGTTGATTTTAACCCCCGAATCAGAAATGGAACGAGTTCCAGTAATACAAATCGTTGATAATATTTTAAAGAATACAGAAGTGGTATTGTAAAAGTAGAGGTCTATAGATTTTGAAACGCTATCGTGAAATTTCGCCAAGTGGAATTTTGGTTCTACTCCTAAGTTCTTTTGGGGGGATAATTGGGATGAACTTAAATTTCCCAATTCTCTGGTTCCCAAGTTTTGTTTTTATTTTCTATTTTCTTCCATTCATCACATATTTCTATAGAGAATGGAACATATCAGCTCGACACTATGTTTCTTCATCAATTGTGACTCTTGGTGACTTCTTTTACTTGAAAATAATACTGAAGAATGTCAATCGGAGAAAAATTCGGTTTATTCTTGACATGAAGAATACCGATCACATTATCCTTGTAAAGGGCTGGTCATTCAAAAAAATGACTTTATTTCCTGGAGAGTCAAACTCTTGTTCCTTTATATTTGCCGTATCCAAACGAGGAATTCATAAGATCCAATCCTTCTCAGTAATTAGGAGTGATCCGTTAGGATTATATCGTGATGTAATTGAGTTTTCAGAACCAATATCAATTCAAGTAATTCCCGCTAGACCCCAGATTAGACTTGATAAAAAACAAAAGCAAGAAGTTCGTCATACATTAGTTGGTCAATACGCATATAGAAGAAAAGGACAGGGTGATGAATTCTTCTCCTTAAATGATTATCAACGTGGAGATGAACCACGTAAGATTTACTGGAAGAAAAGTGCTCATCTTGGGAAATTAATATCTAAAGAGTTTGAGGATGAAATTGTATTTCGACTCTTTGTTGCTGTGGATACCAGTTACACGATGCGATCAAGGAAATTAGAATATTCTCTTACAAGTCTATTGGAACTAGCCGAAATGTGTTCCTATACTCATGATACTTTCGGATTCATTACCTTTGCAGATCATCCAAACCGTTATCTCAAACCAACTACTAGTCCACGTCTATACGAAAAGGTTTCAAGATTAATTTATGATTTAAATTCACATGACGAACCTGCGCGATTTGATACAATATTACCGTATATTTTTTCCTTGAAAGGAACCAGAAGTGTATTAGTTATACTTAGTGATTCAGAAGGGGTATTAGAAGACAAATTAAAAGCAATAGTAAAGTTAAGCAAGTTTGGACATCATCTAATATTCTGCGAATTACGTGCAGACAAATTTGGTATTTCTGATTCTAAGATCAACCCTTATAATCTCGATACATATGAAAAATTAACAAATTTACAATTGATTCATGATAAAGTTTCTGAAAACTATCGTATAAGAGAAGCTCGAATCCGTCAATTATTAGAAGAAGTGAGAGGGACATATATTCAGATAGGATCCTATTCAGACAATCTGATGCTTCTAATAAAACATGAGATTGCTCAAATTCAACCATTGTTATCTCCTGTGATGTTAAAATGAGTAAAAATTTTAAATTTTTAGATACGGGATTATCAGGATACTGGGTGAAACGTCAGAATCCAAAATTGGTTGATCAGGTTCTTAAACTTGATTATATATTGACTACCTTAATCATTGGTTTACTTGGATTTTATATATTAACTAATTTATCATTACTTACCTTTTCGTTATTATTAATAGCAATAACTAGTTTATTTTTCTTGGAATTGAATTTAAGTAAATATCCGCAGTATGTTATTCCATTTTCTCATCTAACTCTGATCCTCCTGATCGCATATTTGCAGCTAATCGTGTCAGAAACAAGCGTTTATTCTTTATATCCATCAATCTTAGATCTATTCCTTAGTTTATTTGTAAGCATCAAATTATTTCTTCAACTGTTTCATTTTCGAAGATATTTATCTGATTCTAAAGCTCTAATCCCGAAAACAGAAATAAATAGACGGCACTTAAAATCATTTATGGATCAATTAAGAATTGGAGAACCACTACTGGATTATGAGTTTGAAGAACCGACTAGATCAGAATTAACTGATTTTCTTCTGCAAATTTTACGCGTGATAGTATTTATGGTTTTAATGTTATCCCCACTTGGTCTTTTCCTGTTCTCAGGAGTACTTATCTATCCATATGTTGCCTTGGTACCAAGTGTCTTGATTTCATTATTTCTGCTAGTTATTCACACCCAACGAGAATAGTTTTGAGATATTAGCGACTGATCAAGAAAATTGAGGGAGATATTTCTTGTGAGTAGTCAGATAATCATCTAACATTTGTTCAGCAAGGGATAGATCTGGAAGCATTAATGCAAATGCCTGAAGAGCGGCCTCTCGGTCTCCCTCAATGGAGCTTTTGGTTATTAACTTCGCAATAGAAATCTCTCGCTGACAAAGAGCAGCAATAGCTTCAGGGAGTGGACCTACTTTCATTCCTGAAATCCCATAAGCGTTTACAAGCGCTGGAACTTCAACAATTGCATCATCTGGAAGGTTTGAGATTGTTCCATTGTTCAATAGATTGACAGATTGTTCATAGGAGTTTGAATTAGAGATCATTTCACCTATTATAGCATCCGCTCTTTCAGCGGGATTAGGATGGATATCTAAGGCTCTCTTGCCAGTAATAATGTCGTTAATTCGTGTCCACATGGTTTCTCTCTGTAATTTCCCGCGATCAAAATCGTAAAGCTGGATACGATATTTTTCCCAATTCTCCTTGGTAAATGTATAAGGAAGATACTCGACAAGATGGCAATCCCCAACAATGGGTAATAATCCGAAGATATCAAACATATGCTTAGTTAATGGCTCAAATTCTGGATTTACATTCTTCGCTTCTTGTCGTACTAATGGATAAACGTCTTCATTTGTATCGAGTCTCCTAACATCCAGCATCCAAGTAAAATGGTTCAGACCTGCTGCTTTGATATCATATTCTCCAGCTGCTTCAACAACAAACTCATTGAAGATACTCTGGCTTTCATCTGTCCATTTGTACTCAAGGTCCAAATTGTCAGTAATTCCCAAATCATTTGCTAAATATCTTCCTACGATACCATAGCCATGCCAAATTTGGTGACAAAGCCCAACAGACTTAATTTTGGCATGTTCAGCTGCATAACCAATTCTGGGGACTGGGTTTGTGAAATTAACCAGCCAACTATCAGGAGCAAGATCGTGGATGTCGTACAAGATAGGCATAATAATTGCTAAGCCACGTGCGGTATGACCGAAACTACCCATAAGGCCATTCTCTGCATAATGGTAATAACCATATTTCTTCGCAATTTGATAATCCTTCAGCCAGGTTTCTTCACGATCTATCGCAACAGATAATATGACAAAGTCAGCATCAATTAAAGCCTCTTTACGGTCGAGAAAGGAACTGATTTTAATTTTAGAATCCCATTCTTTTTTCATAACTTCCCCTAGGGCATAGATTGCACTTAAATTTTCTTTATTAATGTCTACTAACTTCAATGTTGTGTTTTGTAAATCTTCGTGGGCAATAATACCACTCAAATTATCTAAACCAAAACTTGCACTACCAGCGCCTATTATTACAATATTTGCGTCTGAATCCATCAAATTTTCTCCTATCGAACTAAATCTTACCTATCAATTTCTGGATGGGATTTATTTTTTTTACATTTGGAACCCTTACTCGCAAAATACGTTTCATTATCTCACAAAATATATCTGTCTGGTTGACAAGTATAATTATTCTCCTATTCATTAAGAATAGAAACAATCCCTTCGGTTCCATTAACCTTTACAATCATTCCTGTCTTAAGTATTTTACAGGCATTAATAATATTTGTAACACTTGGAATTCCATATTCACGACTTACAACAGCACCGTGAGATAGAATTCCACCAGTCTCTGTAATTAAGCCACCGATTTTTGCGAACACAGGAGTCCATCCAGGATCAGTTTTCGGAACTACAAGAATTTCTCCAGCTCTAACTGTAAATACCTGCTTGATGTCTGTTAGTATTCGCGTTTTTGCAGTTATAATCCCGTTGCTTGCAGGAATGCCTCTGAAATTTGAATTGTCATAAGATTTAGGAATAGGGTCGTCGAATTCCCGCGAACCATGCAAGAACTTCGGTGGAATAGCATATTCATATTTATTAAAGTCGTTTTTTCTATTTTTGATTAAATTCAAAGTCTTTGGTATTGAGAATTGCTTGGGGGCTCTCAAGAGATTGCGAACTTCATGTTTGTATAAGAAAAATATATCTTCAGAATCCCTCAAGTATCTTTTAGATACAAAGAAATTCCCAATTTCTAGATATAACTGGCGATTTCGAGCAATCCATTTATCGAGATTAAACCTTTGATTTTCTCTAAAACTAATATACTTGCGAGCTAAATTTAAGATTGTAGCAAAAAGCTTAAACTTTAAAAGACCGAATCGAGTTGATCGAATCCTAAAAGCAACGTAATTTTCTACATTTTTCCTTCGTTTAAGGTTTTGCTTCTTTAGTTCCGCCATATCAACTTTCTGATCGATTACCAATGCTTTAAGCTGATCAAAGAGATAAGATGGGTCGTCACGCCAACGAGGGAAATATATTTCTCTGGAGAATCCTCTATCGCCAAAGGTCCCAAGGAAATTCTTTAACTCCTCCAAAAACTTGGAGATATCTTTGTCTTCTTTCTTATTTTCAAGAATATCGTATAATTCGGAAGACTCGGTCTCAAGTATTAGATCTTTCAGGTTTGAATTACCATGAATTTTAGCTGCAAGATTTTGGACTTCTTCATTTGTTTCTGCCGTTTTATGCCATAATCCCGAAATCAAGATTGGATATAGGGCAGTAGATAATCTCTTACCTATGAAACGAGTTAGAAGATAATTGGATAGGAGATTCATCCCTATATTATGAACTGGGATTCCATATCTAACCATTCGGAAGTGTTCCGCCATCTGATGTTCTAAGGAATCACTTAATTGAATAATTGAATTAATTTGGTTCATTTCAGCAGATTCAGAGAGAAGACTGTCAAATTTCTCACAGAAGGGCCAAAATTCTTCCTTTGTCCACCGTTGGTAGGTTTCTGCGGTTTTTAGGATAGAACCATGGATATTATCATGAAGCATTATCCTGAGTTCAGAGATAATTCGTTTTCCCAACCTGAAAGGCATCTTTCGTACGGTTTTCTTACAAAAAGGCCCTTCTCCTTCCGGAAAATAGTTTAAAACATCATCTGTACGAATGAAAGGAGGGATTTCATATTCCACTTTACGTAGCAAAGTTTCCAGATTGAAATAAACATGACCATGATGCAGGTAAAGAAGCTGATCACTAATTTTCGGGTAACCCATAATACTATTCAATTCGGTATTAACAATAAGTGTTAGCGGTATTCCCAGAAGATCATAAAATAAGGGTGTTGTAGTATCATTCCAATAGTCATCGGCATATCCTCTAGTCCAAAAGACCTCGTGGATCCCCTTATCTGGGGTTTGGATAGTTGTAATAGGACGAGATTGTGTAATATAGAGTTTATTCTCCTTATCATACACCCATTCAATATCTTGAGGGGATTTGAAAGTTCGTTCGATTTTTATACTCATTGATGCTAATTGAAGCACTTGGTCATCAGTTATAGATTGTTTATCCTGATCATTGGGTGAGAGAGGAACTTTGGTTATCCCCACTTTGGCACTTTCTATTTTAAATTCCTTATGAGAGATTTCTCTAGATATGATTTGCAGATCATTCTCTAGGGAAGACTCACTACGTGTAATAATGAATTGGTCTGGGAATAATTGACCAGAAACAAGGGATTCTCCAAGTCCAAAGGTTGCTTCAATTAGAATTTCATTCTTATTGAGAGAGACTGGACTTTCTGTGAATATCACTCCAGCACTCGAAGCTGAAATCATTGATTGGATGATTACTGCGAGCTTAACATTCTTTTGAGGGATATTATGTTGATTTCGATAGGCAATTGTACGAGAACTCCAGAGAGATGCATAACATTCTTTCAAAGAATGAAGAATTTCGTTTTTTCCCCGAACATTAAGATAAGACTCTTGTTGTCCTGCAAAAGAGGCGGTGGGAAGGTCCTCTGCTGTTGCTGAAGATCTAATAGCAACTTGTAGTAAATTGGATAACAGATAATTCGTATCTATCAAGTGGATGAGCTCTTGAGGTAATGAGGACTCTTTGATGGCCTTTTGGATGATTGATGCCGCAGCCTCAATCGACCTCATCTCAGTAAAATCAATTAACCCTAGTTCTTTATTAATTAATGTTCCTAGGTTATTTTGATCAATAAATCGATTGTACGCTTGTGTTGTTATAACCAATCCATCAGGCACTTGAAAACCATGTTTAACAAGTATTCCCAAATTTGCTGCCTTTCCCCCAACCAATGATAAAGGTTGATCGCTTTTAGCTAACTCTGAGAGGGTCAGGACAAATTTATTCAAAAAAATCACTCGTTTTCATCATTTGATCGACATTGCAGCTTCAGGACAGATATCAATACACTTTAATTTACTAAATCAAACCTTAGGGAAGTTTTCTTAAAGTTTCAAATGTACCATATCCCCCTGTTATCCCGTTAAGTTCATATTCTCCAAATGCCTGAATTAAAACGGATTTCTTTCCTTCTGGATCTTTGAAAGGTATTGGAAGGATTGAACCTACACGACCAGTAAGACTGTGCCTGTCATCATTCCAATCAGTTATTTCTAGTAGTGATGATTTTGGATAGATTCCATCTTTTTCAAAGGACTGTTCGACAATATTGATTGTTTTGATTGGAATATTAACTCCATCTTTGAATATGAATCCCCCTATGGATAATCTACCATCATCAGCGATGATTGCAGCAGGATTGATGGCGAGATTTTTATTAAACCAGACAACATAGTACAACCAATTCCCCACACCTGTCCAATCTCGAATTCCATGAGTATGATCTCTCTGACCCATGATTTTCTCTAATTTTATTGTTTCAGAGTCAAATTGGAGTTTTCCAGAAATTAGAGCAAGTTGTTCCCAGTGTTCATCCCCAGATTTTTTTCCAAGTTCTCGTGATTCTTCCGTCATGAATTCGCTATATTCATACACTTCGTTTAATGGTGAGAAATCGAGTTGTAGTTCAAAATCCTTAATCTCTTTTATGAGTTCAGGTTCATTTAATACCTTAGGGAAGTGTTTCGGATCATCTACAACAATCATTGACCCGTGGAAGGAATAATGCCAACTTCCGTCAGGATTACGTTTGTGAGTCATTTCTCCTACTTTGAGGGGATTACCATAGCTTGATAAAGGCTCTGTTGTTTGGTAACCCGCTGCTGTACCATCAGGAAGAAATAAGAATAGAAATGACATTCCCTCAGACTTATTTGGTTTAAAACCAACCCTAGACATACCTTTTATGTTGGTTTTAGGATCTGCAAAGCAGAAATAGTAACTTTCATTCCATTCAACATGAGTAGAATTAGTATTATGAGTCAATGGTTCCATTGAGGTTCCCAAAGTGATGTTGTCAATCCAAGGTTGAGATAGGAAGGTTTTTACTTCTTTTTAGTCTAAAATAAATTTCTTTTGGATTTACAATGAGGCTATTTCCATTAAATAAAAGAGAATGGGAAAATTATAATTTTCCACATTATTATTCTTTGAGCGCTCTTTTCAATACCTTACCAACTGTAGTAAGAGGTAATTCTTCTCGGAATTCATAAACTCTAGGTTTTTCATACTTGGAAAGATTCTCTTCCGCATATTGCTTTATACTTTCTTTTACACCATCCGTGGGTTCAACCCCACTTTTCAGTTGTATATAGGCATGGACAATTTCACTTCCAGGACGATCAGGATCGGGAATACCTATGATTGCTACCATTCCAATGTCTGGATGTTTTGTAAGTACATCTTCAACGTGAACAGAGTAAACTTTGTAACCAGAAACGATCAACATGTCTTTTACCCGATCTACAATCTGTATGTAACCATCTTCGTCCATAACACCGACATCACCAGTATGAAGCCATCCATCCGGATCAATAGTATTTTTTGTAGCCTCAGGTTTATTGAAATAGCCCCTAGTAACAATTGGTCCGCGAACTAAAATTTCCCCAGGTTCTCCTGTTTCAACAGCATCTCCAGTTTCGATATTTACCAATTTTAGGTCTGTGTCAGGAAGAGGTAATCCTACTTTTCCAACCTTCTTTTTACCAAGAATTGGATTAGAGACACATACAGGGGAAGTTTCAGTCATTCCGTATAGTTCCATGACTTTATTGGTCGCCTTCATTTTTGATTCAAATTCTCGAATCATTTCTGCAGGAAAAGGAGCAGCACCCGAAATATAGACACTAACATTTTCCAATATCTCATCTGGAATAGTTTTTACATCAGGATGATTCATAATCATTCCAAAGAGAGTAGGAACGTTAGCAACAATAGTTGGTTTATGCTTGACAATTTCTCCAATAACCTGGGCGATATCTCGTGGATTTGGAATTAGCACCTGTGAACCTGAAAGCCAAATAGTTTCAGAAATTACTGTAAGTCCTGCAGAGTGAAACATTGGAAATGCTGAAAGAGCTGTGACTGTTCCTGGCTCTAAATTTAACCAATTAGCAAAAATAGTATATTGCGCTAATAAATTTGCATGTGTTAACTCGGTACCTTTAGGATGACCTGTTGTTCCTCCCGTATATTGTAAGCAAGCAAGATCGTTATTTACATCTATTGTTACAGGTTTTACGTTAGGATTACCTGACATAACGTCTGAGAATTTAGTGACTTTCTTCCCGGGGAAATCGAATATTTTCCCATGAGGAATCTTCCCCAGTTTTTTTCCGAGAAACACTTTTAGTTTACTCAATCCCATATATTCAGAAATATTGGTGGCGACCACAATTTCGAGTGCAGGTATTTCACTAAGTTTATTTGATAAAACTTTTTCATAGATTGCGTCCAATGTAACAATAACTTTTGCCTTACTATCGTTAAGCTGATAGGCGACTTCTTTAGCACTTAAAAGTGGATTGAGTCCAGAAGCAACACATCCTGCAAGAAGAGTACCGAAATGTGCAATCATATATTGAGGGGAATTTGCAAGGCTGATAGCTACTACATCACCTTTTCCGATTCCATTCTCTTGTAAAAAAGTGGCAAATCTTTCGACATTGTTAAGTAATTCACGATAGGTAATTTCTCTATTCATCATCCAGCATGCAATATTGTCAGGAAATTTTGCCATTTCACGTGCAAAAATTACACCTAGGCTTTCTTTCGGATATGGTTCAACTTTTACATGCTTATCCCATGATTTCATCCATAATTCAGGGGTTATTTGTGTCATAATTAGCAATCCTTTCAGTAATATTTGAACAAGTAGTATTCGATTATAATGTAGTTAGATTATAAGAATATGTCCTACAAAAGAGTACGATTTATTACCAAGGGAGTTCTTTTCCTTGCCAATCAAGAAATCTTCCCGAATCTTTTTGTGTTAAAGAATCGATAACTTGAATCATCCCTGCAATGGAATCAACTCTTTCAATAGGTGCACTTTTAGTTCCCATTCGAGTCTTTACCCATCCAGGATGCATTGGAATAACTATAATTTCTTTCGTACGTAAAGAATTTGCCAATAATTTTGAAAACATGTTTAAAGCAGCTTTACTCGCGCAATAAATAAAATCAGAGGTATTTTCTCGTGCAGAAATTGAGCCCATCTGGCTGGAGATATTTACTATTTTTGTTCCTTTTTTGAATAACTGAGAAAAACGTTCTGAAACTAAAATGGGTGAAATAGAATTTACATCGAATACTTCAGACATATTGTCTTCATGTAGATTACCTAGTTTAATTCTGCTTTTTCCTTTCATCCCAGCATTATTGATAAGAATATCTAGATGTGATATTTTTTCTTTCACTTTGGAAAGTGCTTTATTACGAGAGGCACTAGATGATACATCCATAGGTATTAATGTAAGTGTTGCTTGATACTTTTTTTTCAATTCATTTAGGTTTGATAAATCATTATTCTCTCTGTAAGTTGCAATTACTTCCTCTCCCCTGTTTAAGTATTGATTCACAAATTCTAGTCCTAACCCACGATTAGCGCCCGTTATAAGTACATTCATCACGAATATTCACCTTTTCTAATGAGGTCTTCTATTTGGGTATTCTTAAGAATTTGATTTTAAATAATCAAACTCAGATTCGTAGCTAGCTTCCGTACCCCAAATAATCTTCCTCTTTCGAGATCTGATTTCGATGTCTTTTCCCTCTAATCTGAATGTCTTACTCTCTAGAGATGATATTCCAGATGATGTAAAAGAATTAATACGATCTGGGTTTCTTTCCTATCAAGAATCTTTATTTAAACTTGAGAAATCAGAGAAACTCTACCGAAGTTTGGTTGAAAATTCCCGAGACATTATTTTTACTGTTGATTTGGAAGGTAACATTACTTCTATCAATCCTGCGGCAGAAAAGCTTACAGGATGGTCACCTGATGAATGGATAGGTAAACCTTTCCAACCAAAAATTCATCCTGACGATTTAGATGCGGTAATACGAGGGTTTAGTACAATTACTGAAGGAGATACATTTCCAACTCCAGAGGTTAGAATATTGACTAAATCAGGTATTTACAAACCTTTTGAAATCAAGGGCTCTCCTCAAAGAGAAAATGGTGAGATTATTGGTATGCTTGGATTTGCCCATAGTACACATGAACTTCGTGTTAGCGAGAATAGATATCAAACTTTGATTGAAACAGCTCTAGAAGGCGTATGGATAACAAACCTTGACAATAAAACTCTCTACGTGAACCCAGCTTTAGAAAAGATGTTAGGATGGTCTTTGAATGAAATGTTGGGAAGAAATGTTGATGAATTTCTTGCAGAGAACTCAGTAGGGATATTCAATGAGAAAGTAAAAGAGAGATTTACAAATGGGGTACCTTCATCAGTATACGAACTCTCATTAGTTAAGAAAGATCAATCATTAATTCAGGTTAGAGTTGCTGGTACTATATTACTTAACGAGGAAGAAGAATTAATTGGTTCTTTCGGATTACTTACGGATATCACCAATGAAAAGGAAGCTCAGGATCGTTATCGGAATTTAATAGAGCTAAATCCCGATGCAATTATCTTAACAGATTTAGACTTCACTATACTTACTGTGAATGAACAAGCAATGAATTTTTATCATGCTTCTAAGCCTGAAGATCTAATAGGACTAAACGCTCTTGAGTTACTTGTTCCTGAGGATCAACAATATGCTATTGCCGTTGCTGAGAAAACATTAGCTGAGGGAAGAATTTTCAGATTTGAGTATACCTCAGTCAGACTGGATGGGAGTACATTTCCCGCAGAGTTTATTATAACAGCAGTAGAAAACTCACAAGGGGAACCCATGTCATTTATGACAATTACGAGAGATATTACAGAGCGAAAAATATCACAAGTCAGGTTAGTTGACAGTGAAGAGAAATACCGAACCCTTGTAGAGAATATTAATACGGGAATTTTTCGTGTTAGCAATCAAGGACGGCTGATACAAGCCAATCTTGCATTTATATCGATGTTTGGTTATACATCTTTCAATGAAATCGCCTCAACAGCACTATCTGATCTCTATGCCAATCCGGAGGATCGAATTAAATTTTTAGATGATTTATATAGTGAAGGACAATTGAATGTTAAAGATGCATTGATGAAAACACGGGATGGGATCCTATTTTGGGCCTCGATATCAGCTCGCGTATCTCCAAATGGTCAATGGCATGATGGGATTATTGAAGATATTTCTGAGCGAAAGTATGCAGAAGAAACTATTAAACAAATTAAACTCGAAGAAGAACGATATCATGCGATGTTGAGTCATTTTCTGAGAAATGACTTACAGAAAATCGTTAGTAATCTTGAATTTCTTGCAGTTAAGAGTGGATCAGAAAAATTATTACATACTTCAGAGGCACAAGAGATAGTTTCGATAGCGAATCGATCTTCTAAAACAATTGATTTAGTAACAATGATATTTGAAGTGCTTCAGCTATCTTCTTTTCCTTCTGAGTCACTATTTTCTCAAGAAATCACCCTAAAAGAGTTTATTGAGGATTTACCAAGGAGTTCTTTCCGCACTATTAATATTAACACTCCAGAAATAAAGATTGCTCATAGTGGATATCTTCCTTATGCGATAAATGAGCTGATTCTATTCCTACTTCAGTCTGCGGAACATTCGGCACCTAATTCTCCTCTATTAATTGAAGCTCTTCCCCATGATCATTATCTCTGTTTAACCATTCGAGATTACGTTTCACCTCCAATTCCAAAAGATATATGTGAGATTTTAACTTCCAAGATAACAGATCAATGGGAATCTCATGGTTTCTACATTGGAATAACCTTAGCCTCAGTTGTTATGCAATATTTGAAAGGGGAACTGAAGATTATTCCTTATTTTCCCTATGGGAATGAATTTCAAATGTGGATTCCCAATTCATTAATACAATAAGAATAATCATCTTGGTTAGTACATCGTATTTACCCGATATTCCCCCGTTTCTCCTTATTCAAAGCGAAAAAAGATAAGTTAGGAATTAAATCTAGATCTGTCTTTTACATCCTATTTATTGGAGATTTATATTTGAATGATGAAAAAGAAATGACCTATACTGCTCCTAGCTGGGATCATATACAGAACTTAAGTTTTGACCTCTATATGGATATAAAGAAGAGCAATTACAAGCCAGATATAATGGCTGGAGTATCTCGTGGTGGACTGGTCCCTGCTAGAATTCTTTCCGATCTGTATCTATCGGATAAAATGAAAGTAACACTAGCAATTATGCAAATTGGATTTTATTCGGGAATTGATAAAACCAATAAGGAGCCCATAATCTATCAAGACCTTCCTGGACATATTTACGGGAAACGAATCCTCTTGATAGACGACGTGTCTGATAGTGGTGTATCATTAGATTTTGCATTAAAGTACCTCCATATGAAGAAACCTCTCGAAGTAGTGGTAGGGACGCTCTATTACAAGCCATGGAGTATCTTAAAACCTCATTTCTACGTTGAGGAGACTTCATCGTGGATCGTTTTTCCCCATGAGAGATTTGAATTCATGAATGATATTTTAAAGGACCGAGATATGGATAGTAATGAATGTAGAAAATTTTTCATTCAAGAGGTTGGAATAGAAAAACAGGCTGTTGAGAATTTTTTGAAACTTAAGGAGATCACTGAATGAGCGTTGATGTGGTTGTCGGGGGATTTTGGGGAGATGAAGGAAAGGGAAAAATTATTAGCCATCTTGTAAATAAACGTCAAGCAACTATTGTAGCCAGAGGTGGTGTAGGACCAAATGCAGGTCATACAATCGTTGTTGATGGGGTTGAATACAAGTTACGGATGATCCCTTCTGGTATCGGAGGGAAAAATGTCAGAAAATTATTGATTGGTCCAGGAGTACTTGTTAATCCAGATGTATTCGTAGAGGAAATCGAGAGAACAGGTGTTAAAGGAAAAGCTTTTCTCGATAATCAATGCGGAATCATCGAAGCTTCCCATCGGAAAACCGATAGTAGTGACCCTCACTTAGTAAAAACGGTTGGAACAACTGGATCAGGGTCAGGTCCAGCAAATGAGGATCGAATCAAAAGAACATTAAAACTAGCGAAAGATATAGACAAACTCAAACCATACATAATAGATGTACCAAGTGAAATACACCAAGCATTGGCTAATAAAGAACCAATCCTATTGGAAGGTACACAGGCTACGTACCTATCATTATTTCATGGAACTTATCCATATGTAACAACTAAAGATGTAACAGCCTCATCAATCTGTGCAGATGTTGGTATAGGGCCAACAGTTGTTACTGATGTTACTCTTGTCTTTAAAGCTTATGTTACCAGAGTTGGCAAAGGATTTTTACCAGGAGAACTAACTGAAGAAGAAACAATAAAACGAGGTTGGACAGAGTATGGTACAGTCACCAAACGCCTTCGAAGAGCTGCACCATTCAATGTAGATTTAGCCAAAAGAAGCATTCAATTAAATTCTGCCACAAAAATAGCGTTAACAAAAGTGGATATTCTTTTTCCACCAGATCAAGGAAAAACTAGCTTCACGGAGTTATCTCAGCAAGCAAAAGACTGGATATTTAATTTAGAAAAGAAAATAGGAATGCCGTTTACCTTTATTGGAACGGGACCCGCAGATATAGATATCATTGATAGAGAGGGATAATATGATTCACCCAATTGAGAATAGATATAGAACTGAAATTTCTAGTATTTTTGAAGAATCTTCTAGAATTAACAAAATGATTCAAGTAGAATTGGCCCTTGCACAAGCCCATGTTGATCAAGGGATGCTGACAAAAAGCGAGTTTGACAAATTATTTAGAGCCAAAACTAAGGTTACCGCTGAATTAATAAAGGAAATTGAAAAAGAAACTCGTCACGATACTATGGCTTTAGTTGAAGCCTTCACACGTGTCTCAGGTTGTGATAAAGTTCATATAGGAGCTACAAGTTCTGATATCGTTGATACAACATGGGCATTACAAATGAGAGAGGCAAATCAGGTTATTCTGGCAGATTTACGTATTTTAAAGAATTTGCTACTAAGAAAAGCTGATGAAACAAAGAATCTTGTTTGTATTGGCAGAACTCATGGTCAACGGGCAATACCAATGACTTACGGGATGAAATTTGCCTTATGGGCATATGAAATATCTGAATGTCTCGAGGAGCTCAAACGGATCAAATTTTATGGTAAAATGAGCGGAGCTGTGGGGACATTTGCTAGTTTTGGGGAAAAAGGAGTACTTATTCAAGCAAAAGTCCTTCAAGATCTCGGTCTTTCAATCCCACTAGTAACAAATCAAGTCGTAAGTCGTATCTTTGTAGCAAAATACCTCTATAATCTTATTGCACTCACATCAGTTATTGAAAAAATGGCTACTGAAATCAGAAATCTACAGCGATCTGAAATCGGAGAGCTAGCGGAACCATTTTTTGAAAGCCAAACAGGTTCCTCGACAATGCCACATAAACGCAATCCTATCCTAAGTGAAAACCTTTGTTCTCTGGCAAAACGTGTCCGAACAAATATTCTTCCAGCCTTGGAAAATATTTCTCTAGAGCACGAGAGAGACTTAACAAACAGTGCGAATGAACGGATTATCATCCCTGAAACAATAATCTTAACACATTTCATGATAAAAAGAATGACCAGGATTTTTGTTGGATTGACTTTCTATCACGACAATATTGGAAAAAATGTGCAGCTTGATCCTGCGATATTCATGGAGAAAAGAATGGTTGAGCTGGTGACTGAACAGGGATTAGGGCGTCAAGAAGCATATTCATTAGCCAAAGATTATGTTTCGGAAGAGAGAATCGCTCCTGAAAGCTATATAGGGCTTTCTGAACAGATAGTTCTAAAAACGATTGAATCTCTAAGAGCTATTGACTAATCTACAATAATCGCGTGATCGCTTCTACTGCCACTTCTATGGCTTCTTTCTGTCCTTTCATATGATCAATGATTATTTCGCCTGATTCTGTATCCCCAATAGCGGCCATTATACCTCCTGCTCGCCAACCTCGAATAGAACTAATAACGAAAAGAGTGGAACATTCCATTTCTGTAATCAATGTTTTTGCATTTATCCAGGCCTTCCACTTATTTTTAGCTATTGTTGAAATAGGGATTAACTCTGGAGTTTCACTATAGAACGCATCTTTAGAGTGTACAATTCCCTCATGAAATATATCTCTTAAGTTAAGATGATCAACTGCTGCACGCAGGGCGAAGACAACATCAGGATGGGCAACTGCAGGATATGCAGGAAGAATATATTCATGTGTAGTTCCCTCATCTCTTACGGCTCCTGTCGCAGATACAATATCTCCCAACTTTACATCCTTTGAAAGGATTCCAGATGTTCCTACACGTATTATTGTATTAACCCCTAACTTTCCAAACTCCTCAACACCGATTGCGGTTGATGGTGCACCAATTCCACAAGAGGACACCATAATTGGAATATCATTAATGTATCCCCGGTGTATTCGATATTCACGATTAAAAGAGACTTCTTGTGAATCCTCTAATAGAGCACTGATTCGTGGAACGCGTTCAGGAGATCCACAAATGATGAGATGCTTACTATCTTCAGTTTCTTTGTTAGAGATATTAATATGATACTGTTTCTCCATTTAGAATCCAACCTACGAGGGAGAAACAAAATAGAGACCTAGATTCATAATTGTTACGTTTGAATTGATGCTAGGATCTCATAATAATGTTGACAAGTAATACGAATTTGCTTGAGTTGCTCATTACTTAATCGCTGGTTCGTTAAATGTTGAGATAAAAGAAATTCAAATGTATTGGCAATGTTCTCCTCTTCTAATAGTAAAAATTGGGTTAAGACTTCAGCCATTTGGTGGTACACTACCAGATAGGCTGTTCCAATACCTGGAATTAGAAAAAACTTGGTTAATGCAAATATTTCTACTTCATGGTTTGTATGACGACTCTCCCAAATAAGTGGAAGGAAGTTCCATCCGATGTCCTCCAGATTATTTTTTGCAGCTAGGATCTTTATTAACAGATCCCAAGAAGAAATTTCTGCATGCCATGTGGAGCCGCTCCAAAGAACCTCTGGCCTTTTATTGTATTCTATCACGGCGAAAACTAATCCTAGGCCGTTTAGGGCTTTTGTTTCAGTTTTTTTTGAGGACATGGGGTAAATCATTCTACATTAGAGGCTCCTTGTTAAAAAACTCTTTTATTTAAGGTGAAGGGAAAAATACTCACACTTACGATTAGCGATATCTGTATTCTTAATTTTCAAGAAGATTCTAAAAAAAAAAAAGATTCGAGAGTTGCTTCAGGATTAAGTATTGTGCTAGAAAAGGCTGAAAATCAGTAAATACTTCCTCATATCTTTTTCTTTCATTTCAAGTTAAAACGTTCAAACAATTAAACCTTCAATTAATTACATTCAATACTTTTTTAGGAATCAAAGATAAAGTGACCTTTTTTCATCAAAAGTCTTTTAACTTAGGTTTATTCCTCTTGGTAAACCCACAATTTATGATTCTTTGAGGTTCCAAAAGATGGATATATTTGCTGAAACTGAACGTAGTCCACTAGTTAAACTTGGTATGTCACTTATACCCGTTGTACTCATTATAATAGTGTTTTCAACCCCATTGGGATTAGTTCCACCAATAGGAGGATTGATCAATCCAAATGGAGGGATTTGGGATGTATCAACCTATGCAGAACATGGGAGTAAGACTTTAACGATTCCAAATGTAGACCAGGAAGTCATATGTTATTACGATGAATGGGGAATTCCCCATATCTTTGCTGAAACTGATTCTGATATGTTTTTCACAATTGGATATGTACATGCTCGTGATCGCTTGTTTCAACTCGAAATGGTTAGACGCCTCTACACTGGACGTCTTTCAGAATTAGTTGGAGAAGCAGCAATATCAGCTGATATCCGAATGAGGAATTTATGTCTGGATAGGGCAGCTAATATAACTTGGAACCTTATGCGTCAAGATAGTGCGAGTAGTGAAGTGGTTGTTGCCTTAGAAAGATATGCTGAAGGAATCAATTACTATATTGATCATTTATCACCTCATGAATTGCCTTTAGAGTTTAGACTTCTCAATACGAAACCTAGTCATTGGTTACCTCATTACACAATAGGTTATGGTAAATATATGTCAATGGGCTTAGCTCATGATGGATTTCGTGATTTTACTGTTGCATTGTTGGCATCACATTTCTCTGAATCAGAGATGCTGGAGCTTTTTCCAATTAATAATACAGTAGGAGTAATTCCAGTTTTACCAAATTATGGATCTTATCCATCACCCCCAACTCCACCTGGTAATAGTAGTCCTCAAATAAATTCAAGAAATTCTGATATTGGTTCCTCATTACCAGTTGAGGTAATAAATAGCATGCTAACGATAATTGAGAGTAGTGAAACTGCGGGGCGAGTCACAATTAACGATGGTTATACTGTCGATGATTACCTGAACATTTTTGATACAATCCTGGGCAGCAATAATTGGGTGATAAATGGGAGTATTTCTGAAACAGGTTATCCAATCCTAGCCAACGATATGCATTTACAACTAGTTATGCCAGGAGTTTGGTATGAAATTCAGCATGCATCAAAAGAATCGGACACAAATGTATATGGATTTTCGTTTGTGGGCGCACCCGGGGTAATAGCTGGTCACAGTAAACATGCTAGTTGGGGATTTACAAATGTGGGGGCAGATGTAGTCGATTATTTTTATTATACTGTTTCAGCAGACGGTTCACAATATTTAAACGGGAGTACATGGGAAGATTTCCAAATTGTCACTGAGAAGATCCCTGTTTGGGGAGCAGCGGATCATGAGTTCACATTACGATTTACAGGACACGGTCCCGTTCTTTCTCCTGATATCAGTTCACATGTTGAGGCATTGGACTTAACTCCTATTGCTATGCGGTGGACGGGTCATGATGATTTAATGTATGGGAAACCCGATTATCTATTCAGAGCTGTATTCAATTTCTGGACATCACAAACTTTAGCTGATTTCGCAGAAGCACAGCGAGATTGGGCAATTCCTGGACAGAATTTCGTCGTTGCTACAAGAGACAATCATATAGCTATTCGACCAGTCGCTAACTATCCCATTCGACCAGAGGGGAATTGGGGAAGACAGCCTGTAAACGGCTCCAATCCCAGTAACGATTGGATTGGATACATTCCATTTGAAGAACTAGCTGTATGTGAAGATCCTTCTCAACAGTTCTTAACTTCAACAAATCAGAAAACAACTGGTCCAGACTATCCCTACTTCATGGGAAGCTTTTTTGCTCCCGGGTACCGTAGTCGAAGCATTACAAGGTTGATTCAAGAAAAAATTGGTGAGAAAGAGGAGATCTCTGTTGAGGATATGCAGAGATTCCAATCAGATATTGTGGATACGAGTGTGGAGGCTTTCCAACCTGTATGGGGTAATATCGATACGAAAGGAAATACAACCCTACAAACAGCTCTGGATTATTTGAATGAATGGGGTGGATCTGAATATCGTTTCGGAGAAATGCATAAGGATTTAGTTGCTCCTACAATATATACAGAATGGTTAGAGTTTTTCCGGTATAATACCTTTGCAGATGAATTCTCTGATGCCCATGAAAGAGTAAACACAACATTTCCTCAAGATCACACGTTAGAAAATATGACACTTTATAATCAGTCAGTTAAATGGTTTGATGACATCTCCACTCCTCAAGTTGAGACAATAGAAGATATTGCTTATCAATCTCTCGTGGATGCAGTGAACTTCTTAGTTACCCCTTATGGTCTTGATACTGCAAACATGGACAACTGGTTATATGGATCTTATCATACACTGTTTCCCTTACACTTGACTGAACTAGGACCCTTTAATGCTGGACCTTATCCTTTTCATGGGAATGGTTATACACTAGCCGCTGCTAATGGGCGGACAGTACATCATGGAGCCTCTGAGAGAGCTGTGTATGACCTTGATCCAGCTAAAAGTAATTTACCTCATGCTTGGACATCGATTCCCTCAGGACAGAACGGAAATCCACTTTCGAGACATTATAAGGATCAACTTGAGACACTTTACATTGTTAGGACTGATGATCGCTTTGGATATCACGTTGCGTATTTCTATATGTCTGCTGTAGATTTTAAAGAAGCTGCTACTGAATCTAAATCCGACTTGTTCTATATTGAAAGCACCTTGACATTTAAACCAGGAGGATAAAAAATGAGTATTACAAAAGAATCAATTAAGGAAAATATTACCCAACTACTTCCCTATCGATATTATATTGGAATTGCAGTAACAACTGTCGGTTTATGGATTGAATTAGTTTTTTTCCCCTTCTGGCAACTCTATTTTCTTCCCGCCGTTTTTGGCGGATTGATTGTTAATGAAAAAGCCAAACGTGGTTTTTCAGCTGGATTCTTTGGAATGCTGGGAGCTTTATTAATTTACATGAACGTTACTCTAATATCAGGAATAGAGGCTGTCGAAGTATTAATGGGAGCAGCAATTGGATTTTCTGGTTTAGGTATAATTGCTCATGTACTATTTCTCTTAATTTTAGCTGCTTTTTCTGGCTTTGGTGGAATAATTGGTGTATATATCTATCCTTTTGTTCCTTTTTACGAATATTTCGATAAGTGAATGCTCATCCTTAGAGAGAAGCTCACTTCTCTTATTTTTTCTGCAGTACGAAAATTATTTACCAACGTTATAAGACTCGGACTTAAACATTAAATTCTGAGATTAATGGTGTGGAATCATGTCAGTCGAGATTCGAGACAGTATCATCAAAAAGATGGAAAAAATTGGTTCAAAATATCTATTATTACAATTTACAGGGGCCGACGGTAATTTAAAAGGGGTAGAATTATCTAAACGGGCTTTTAGTAAGATTGAACAAGTCGGTGTCGATGGATCGTCGATTGGTTTTCTCAGAACCAAACGTTCAGATATGATCATCGTACCAGATCCATCTACCGTAACACGAGTACCATGGCAAGAAAAAACCGCTTGCGTCTTCTGTGATTTGCGAAGTACTGGCACTCATGAGAGAATTGCTACCGATCCAAGAGGAATACTTTCAGAAGTTAATCGTTCCCTATTTGAAGAATTTAATGCAAACTACTACGCACGACCAGAAATGGAATTTTATGTCTTGGATTCTGAGTATAAACCAGTTGACACTGCAACATATATGGCATTACCTCCACGCGATCGTGGCTATTTTGTTCGAAAAATGATTATTGAAACCTTAGAACTTGTTAATTTGCCTTTTAAAACGTTCCATTCCGAAGTTGGAAAATCCCAGCATGAAATAGAATTTCAGGCCCTACCTGCGGTAGCTGCTGCAGATGGTGTCCAGATGTTTAAGCAAATTTCCAAGATGGTAGCATTAAATCAGACAGAAGGTTTTATCATAACATTCATGCCAAAACCCTTCATTGATGATGCAGGTAATGGAATGCATGTCCATCAAATGGTGAAAGGTGAAAAATCAGATCTTTTTAAAGAAAGTGACGGAGAAATTTCTGAATTTGCTCTTCATTTTATTGCTGGCCAGCTTAAACATGCGAAAGAGATAGCAGCTATCACTAACCCTATAGTAAACTCCTATCGCCGACTGGTACCAGGTATAGAGGCCCCTGTTTATATTACGTGGGGGATTGCCAATCGAACAGCACTCATTAGAGTACCTGGATACGAATCAGGCCGACTTGAATTTCGTGCTGCGGATGCTGCAAGTAATATTTATTTCTCATTAGCCCTGCTATTAGCGGCTGGTTTAGAGGGAGTAAGGAAAAAACTGGAACCCCCAGCTCCTGCGGATTTTGATGCTGATTTATTAACGCCTAATGAACTCAAAGAAAAAAATGTCGATCTTCTTCCTCGTACGCTTATTGATGCCCTGGAAAAATTCAAACAAAGCAAATTAACTAAATCAGTTCTCGGAAAGGATCTTCATCAAGAATTCTATGAAGCTAGAAAGTTGGAATGGGAGCAGTTTACAAGTCAGTACAGTTTTGAGAAGAAAGAGATCACTCCCTGGGAAATTGACCGCTATATCGATTGCTAAATCATTATTACTACTCATAACAGTTGATTCTTGATAGTTTCTAACTGTTTAGAAGTTCTGGTATCTGCGATTCAATCTCATTCAATATACTCTTCTCGTCCAACGTGAAAACATTTCGCTCATGCATTAGCAACTGTCCATTCACTATCAGAGAGTGGGTGTCACTTCCATTAGCTGCATAAACAAGAGAAGAAATGATATTGTGAATTGGTTGAAGATGAGGTGTGTTGAAATCGACTACAACAAGGTCTGCATAATTTCCCACCTTGATTAATGATTCTGGATGGAAATATTTCCGAAATGACCAGTGAGTATCTTCTAGTACTTCTTCAGCAGGGTAAATGGCGGGATCCCATCGTGCAAATGAAACCATATTCACAGCCTCCCGCATTTCTCGAAATAGATCCAAAGTATTATTTGAGGCTGTTCCATCTGTTCCTAATGCTACTACAGCTCCGGCTTTTCTTAATTCAGGGATTGGAGTCACACCGCCATAGGCTAATTTCTGAGCTGAAGCAGGACACCAAGCAACCATTGCATTATGTTTTCCCAAAATTTCTACTTCTCTTTGGGTAATCCATGCGCAATGAGCTACTACCTCTTTTGTACCTTCTTGGAAAAATCCTATTTGATCTAGTCGTTCGACTGGTGGCACTCCATGTTTTTCCTCACAATCTAATACTTCTTTTCTTGTTTCTGAGGCATGAATTGAGATCGGAATATTGTGTTTTGCAGCCAGATCTTTGGATTGCAATAAATACTCTTCTTCTACCGTGGTTGGTGAATGAGGAGCGATAGCAGCGTTTAGTAGCGGGGAGGATTTTACATCTTTCAGTAATTGTTCAAAATCCTTTAATTGGGATTCTAATCCTCCTTGGTTAACAAATGCACTTGGTAATAATCCTGCCCCTAGCCATCCACGTAAACCTGCGTGTTTGATTACTTTCCCAATAACGGTTTCTTGAAAATAAAAATCGAAAGCTCCCCCTGATCCTGCTTTTATTGCTTCTAAACAAGCTAGTTTAGTTCCAAGATCGATCCATTTGGCATCAAATTTCCCTTCAATAGCCCAAATGTCAGCTAACCATTCGTATAGTACTTTATTATCGGAATATCCTCGTAAAAGAGTCATAGGAAGATGGGTATGGCTATTGACAGCAGGTGGCAATACAACAAGATTTTTTCCTTCAATCACATATTCAGGGGATGGTAATTTAGCCCCTGGAGATATCTGAGTAATTCGATTATCTTCAATAGTGATATTTGTTTGTTTATGTTTGAACCCTTCCTGTGGATCTGAAATTAAGGTGATTTCTTTGAGTAGAATTTCCATAGAAGGCGAATATTAACTTATACTTAAAACTCATTCGTTCTTGCAGAAGAGCATCCTTAGGGACGAAACACAAGCAATTACGTTTTTTGCGAATAAGCAACTTTAAAAAACGAGAATCATTCATATCCTATCTATCTTGATTCATTAGTAAGCGAAAAATCCAAAGGTGATATCAATTGCAAGAAGTTCTATTTGGTAAAATTGTTGATCTTAAAAAGGCCGAAAAGGATGCTAAGGATGTTAAGTGGCAAACTAAATCAATGAAAAAACACATTGAAAAAGCAGGTATTAGAAAAAAGGGATTATTCTTACCTTTAGACGGGGAAGATGTCACAAAGGAGAATACTGACTTAGTTAAGGAATTTATGCCTGAAATAAGATTATCAGGTTTAGAATTACGATCAGAGAGAAAAAGTAAAGCTTGGGGAGGTTCATACTTTCGTGTGGTTGAGGAAAATAATAATCCAGATCATAAATGTATTCAACATGTCTATGTATGGACAAAGCAACGTTTCTTCATCTCATTTTGGGTTACTGTCCTCCCACTGTTTATTCTTGGGATTATGGGTACATTAATTTACTCCTACCTCTCATATCAAGCAGCGGTCATAAGCATTATCCTTATTGGTGCTTTATTCTTCATTCTAGGGTCCATCCAATTACTTAAAGCGTTTCGTGGATTGTCAAAAGGAGTATTCTATTTCAGCAATCAGCATCTATTTGTAGTCTTTGGTCTCGTAATGTGGTCTCTTCTGATTGAGATGTTTATGACGAAACCAACCAATGAGGTTATAGAAGGTGCAGAAACATGGCATCCGGAGATTATCGGGTCGGATATCATTGAAGAATTTGTCACAAAAGAATATCCTCTTCGATTCAGTTATGTAGCGGCAATTTTCATCATTGCGGGTGTTCTTGCGTTATATTTCTGGTGGCGTGAACCTCCTTCGTTTACTCATGCTACCCATGCAATGGATTGGGCTCCATTTTTCGTCTATATCAAGAAGGAAGGATCTGAGTGGAAAATTGACAAGGTTAAATATGATTCTTTCCATTATTATGCTGGCACACAAACTCTGAGAGACTTGAAGAGGATAAAGGCAGTTAGTAGGGATGGAAAGCATCCAAGGTTTTCGATACCCAACTTTTGGCATTCGTTCGAACCTAAAATTTCAAGAGCTCCTTGGCTTACAGTTTTGTTGGGTCTTCTTCTGTTCGTTATTGCCCTTTTGTTAGCGTTTCTTTCCTTTACTCGTGGTGATGGAACGATAAATGCGACTACGATAAGATTCGTCATAGTTCCTATACTTCTCTTTCTTGGTGCATATCTAGCATTTTCAAAATGGCCCACAACTCTGGTAGATAAGAACATAAATTACTCCGACAATATTTACCATATCACTGACACAAAACTAAACATTTTCTGGAACTTGAAAGGTGAAGAGCCCTCTTTCAAAGTAAGATCAAAATTCCAAGATCCTTTTATGGAAGATGAACATTTTAGCTCTTTCAGAGATGATCTTGAGCAGATTATGCTCTACTCCGTTCTACCCAAAATCAGAGAGCTGGAACAACTTTCTCAAGAGGACTTTTTCAGGAAAATCTAACCTTTCCAGTTTTCATTTTCTTTTCTCCTTTTCTTTTTTCATCTTCCTCTCTGGATTTCTTTTTAACCCAAGGAATAAAGAGTTAGTTTCGCTGTTGATTAACCTTCTTCTATTCTAGATGTGATCTGTATGTTCTTAAAAGAAGAACTAAACCAATATATTAATTCTCACTCAAAATCCAAGAAAATGTGGGATAGGGCGACAAATGTTCTTGCTGGAGGAGTCTCACATAATATAAGAAATCTTAACCTTCCACTTATTGGTGCTTTTCCACCATTTATAAAAGAAGGACATGGATCGAAAGTAATAGACATAGACTCGAACACTTATGACGATTACTGGGGGGCACATTATGCTATGATAACTGGGTACTCTAATCCTACAATCCAGGAAAAAATCGAAGACCAACTGACAAATACTTGGCATTTGGGAACAGTAATGGAACAGCAAGTCCTAATGGCCGAGAAACTAATCCAAGATAATAAAAGCGTAGAACATGTAAGATTTTGTACAAGTGGTACAGAAGCAGCTATGTATGCAACACGGTTAGCTCGTGCCTTTACTGGGAAGAAAAAGGTAGCTAAGGCTAAACTTGGATGGCATGGTGCTGCCGATACTTTATTCTATGATGTACGTGTTCCACTAACAGGAAAAGAGACTCGTGGAATATTAGATGACAAAGAAGCGGGAGTGATTTCCATAGATATTAATGATCAGACTGTCGTTGATGTCTTAAATCAACATAGTAACGAATTAGCTGCAGTCATTGTCGAACCGGTCTTGGGTGGTGGTGGAGGCTTCCCTGTAGAACCTGAGTTTTTAAATTTGTTAAGGGAAGAAACAATGAGACATGATATTATTCTAATCTTTGATGAAATCATTACAGGTTATCGTTTTTGTAACTCACTTTATCAAAATGAGTTAAATGTATTTCCTGATCTTACAACAATGGGAAAGATAATTGGAGGAGGATTTCCTATTGGTGCTATTGGAGGAAGGCATGATATTGTTGAACAAGCAAATCCTACCATCCCTGATCGTGTATGGATCGGAGGAGGTACCTTCTCTAACTACCCCCTCTCAATGATCGCTGGTTTGGAGATACTAAAGATCCTAAAAGACTCTACTCAAGAGTATCAAAGAATCAATAAACTTGGAGAGGCGCTTATTGCTGATTTAAATCAGTTTTTTCGGGAAGAACAGCTATCATATGTTACGATAGGTCATAAATCGCTAATTACTCTTCATTCTCTTTCAAAAAACTTAGAAAAATATGATCCTGCAGAAATTGTTCATTATAGTGATAAACAGAAGGAAGCTTGGACACAATTATCATTATTGAATCGACATATTACTGGAATGCATGGGATCGGTGCTTTATCCTTCGCTCATACAAGTAAGCAGATACATTATTTACGAGAAACTATTGAAACTTTAACACCTAAGGTTTCTAAAGAAATACATCGATAGTTTGTTACATAAATCTACGATAGTTCAATGCGATTGATTAGCATTGTGATTAGTTCCTTTTTAGTTACCAAGCTTATACCTAACTCCTCAGCAAGCGATATTGCAGCCGATGAAAATCCCATAGTCGAAACGATTATCAAACGTGATATTTCTGGACATTTGAGTAATAATTCTTCTACATAACGGATCTGCCTAATTCCTACAACACGTTTGAAGTCTTTGATCGCAATTCCGACAAAATCATTGATATTTGGTACTTTCACTACTAGATTTAATCGGGAGTCTGCGAGTGGATGTGGGAAGACTAAAGCTGGATGATGAGTCGAAAATCCCAGTGATTCAAAAACTGTAACAGTAAGTTCGTGAAGGTTTTCTGATAAGATGTTCATCGTCATGATCTATGTCTCACATTAAAGAATGACTTCAGATTATCTACTGATTTCTCATTTATAATATCGTATAATATATCAGTAATCTACACACTACACATTTACTATTCACAGAAGAGAATAATTCATGTTTTGGCTTAAAAGAATCGACATAAAAGATAAATAAGAAGAAGTTTCCGACATTATCCTCCCTAGTATCAGTCATTGATGATTCTCAGAAATAATACTGATAGAAAACCTCTCGTAGGATTCTGAAAAATCAGAAAATTCATTTTAAAGTGAGTCATATATTTCAATTTATTACTAAGATTTGCTGATTCTTCTTGAATAGGTTTATGAGAAATGGTATTGAAAGTTTCTGCACCTGGGAGAATAGTTCTTTTCGGAGAACATCAAGATTATTTAGGTCTACCAGTAATTCCAGCTGCTATAGATTTACTTATCGAAGTGAGTGGTCAGAAAGCTCAAGGTTCCACTATTTCAATATTATTAGATGATTTGGGTTTTGTAGAATCCTTCACTCCTACCCTAGAAACCCAACTGCCTAAACGTGCTTATCTCCAATCAAGTGTTCGGATTCTTCAGCGGGAAGGGATTATCCCTAACAAGATTGCTATCAATGCTCAGATCCAGAGTGAGATTCCTATTCAAGCTGGTCTGTCTTCTTCTAGTGCACTGGTGGTTGTTTGGCTTAAATTCTTATCAGAACTGTATGAGTATTCTTTATCTCCGATGGAGTTAACAAATCTTGCGTATCAGGCGGAAGTGGTAGAGTTTAACGAGCCTGGGGGGATGCAAGATCATATGGCAATAGCGCATGGTTACGTAAATTATGAGGAATTTGATCCTATTCGGTGTACTAGGCTTCTAGACTCATTTCCTGGCCTTTTGATTGGTGATTCTCGGGAAAAAAAAGATACTCTGAGTACTTTAGCAATGATCAAACAGGGTGTTAACACAGGACTAGAAAAAGTCGGTTCCACTAGCGTAAAGGATGTTGACCCTTCAAAATACGATCCAAAAAACATCGATGACGATTATGCGCGTTCCTGCCTTACAGCAGCAATCCAAAATTTTAACTTAACAAAAAAAGCATATACCGAGTTTTCAACCAATCATAAAAACTTCGATCAGCAATTGATAGGAGGACTAATCAATTCCCACCATAACTCGCTCCGGGACCAACTTCACATTAGTACACCTAAAATTGAGAGAATGATCAATGCTGCTAATGCTGCGGGAGCATTAGGATGTAAAATTACAGGTAGTGGGAATGGAGGATGCATGATTGCATTTTGTCCTGGGAAGGAAAAAGAAGTAAAACAAGCAATTGAGTTAGTCGGGGGAGAGGTGCATATTGCGAAAGTTGTTTCTGGAGCAAAGGTAACAGATGTTAAGTAATAAATTGAAGTACAAAATTACCCAGGCTATTTCTCCTCTTGTAGGGAAAAGTGTTCTTGTAGCTTTCTCGGGAGGAGTGGATAGTACAGTAGTTGCCCAGTTGTTAAAGACTGTTTCACCTAAATTAAAACTCATCACAGTTACATCGGAGTGGATTTCAGCACAGGAACTGGATGAAGCCCAAGAAATCGCACATCAGCTCAATGTAGAACACGAAATTTTGGAAGTGGATGTTGATACTGATCATATCTTTTGGCAAAATCCCCCTGATCGATGTTTCCATTGTAAGAAGTTAATATTTTCTCAATTACATGAATTAGCAATGAGACAAGGTTATGAATTTCTTGTAGATGGAACAAATGCTTCCGATACCAGTGGACATAGACCAGGTTTAAAAGCCCTAGAAGAGTTGTCGGTTTTCAGTCCATTACGTCAGGGTGGTCTTACCAAAGAGGAGGTTCGCGAAATCGCTAATTTCCACAAATTATCTGTTGCGAAAAAACCTGCGATGGCCTGTCTTGCCTCACGAATTCCATATGGAGAGGAAATTTCCATCGATTCACTAGAAAGGGTTGAAAAAGCAGAAGCATACCTTCGTCAACTAAATTTGTCATCTCAATTGCGGATCCGCGACCATGGAAATCTTGCCAGAATAGAATTATCCCCTGGTTCAATTAAAGAAATAGTTAATAAAGATGTTGAGTTAATCGTCCGTGAATTGAAAAAATTTGGATATAAATATGTTACACTGGATTTAGAAGGATATCGACCCATCACACCAGACTAATCTAGGTATAATTATCCAAGATTTGATTTTTCTTTCCTTCCTCTAAAGTGTTATCTCTTCACCCACCTTTAGTAAACGTGAGGAAGCGGGAAATTTCGTTAAGATCTCCGATTGTTTCTTTGTACAGTGGATCGGGACTATCAGTTTAAGATGTTCAAACTCTTGTAGGCTTTTGAATCCATGAAAACCTCCCATAATGCCGTAAACTTCACCTAAGGTACTTGCACTTTCCAGAAAATTAGTCGGAGAGGGGTGGCTACACCCTGCAATAATCAATATCTGATTATTAGCCAATTTGAGAAGTAAAGAGTGTTCTTCGATGTTGTCTCCCATCACCCCTGAACTCCATATACCTTGGGCTATTTTACAAGGAGTAGACGATTTCACAATTTCTTCAAGGGGTGCAGAATATGAAATTTCGGTTTTAAAATGTTTAGAGAAAGCTTGAGGGAGTATTACCGCTTTTAAGTTTGGTAGTCCTTGATTCAGAATAGTCATTAATCCCCCAATATGATCCCAATGAATGTGAGAGAGAAAGATATAGGTCAATGATCTCACATCAAGACCAGCGTTTTTGATATTATTAATTAGGACATCCCCATTCCAACCACAATCAAACAAAATTCTTTCATTCGTGTATTCGATCCAAAAGGATAGACCCCAACCTCCACTAAACTGAGGTAAACACGGTTTGTCATATAGCAAGGTGATCTTGAAAATATCTGTCATTTGAGGAAGCGAAGAAATTTGCCTATTTGAATCCTATGCTTGTTGAAAAGCTAATTTAGGAAAACTCTCAAGAACATCTAATAACAATAACCATAAATGGTCGGTGACTGCTGAATTTCGGATTTATTCGTGGAGAAGATTCGATGAAGGTTGATAAAAGTAAATTTCCATTTAAATGGATGTCACGTGTTATAGATATCTTTGAGAGTACTGATGGGAGTTTGTCTTCCTTCCAGGTCGCACGAACTATTGGATCTTGTGGTCCCGATGCCTCTGAAGTTCTTAAAATTTTAGTATATCTCACATCATTTGGGAAAGTGATTGAATCCGAAGGAAACTGGAAAATTGATATTCAACCCAAAGATTTGGAGCGAGATCAATCAGGAATTCGACTTGAACACATCAATAATCTTGACCAGCTTATTCAGAGTTTGACAAATAATTACACCCCAGTTGAGGAATTGACTGAAATCAATGGACGGGATTCGACTGATATTCAAGAGGAGCTTGAATTCCTTGCTCAAATCACACAAAGGGGTTATATATTCTTGGCTAAAACAAAATTTCCACAGAAGTATGCATTTAAGCCTTGGAATGAGTAATTCCTACGAAATCTAGCTCTTATAGCATTGTGATATTTTTTCCGTCAAATGAAATTAATCCTCGAATGGCTAACATTTTCAAGATCGGTACTAAATCATTTTCATTACGATTTAATAACATACATAAGCGATCAGTCGTCATTGTTGGATTGAATTTAAGAATAGTAACTATAGCCTCAACAGCTTCGGATGATTCTGAAGTGTAACCTGATCTACGTGCAGTTGGTTCTTGTGAAGACTTTAGATGGCCAAAGATGGTTTGGAAGATCGTTATCCGACTAAGGCATTCCTCGAAAATAAAAGATAATGCTTGATTTCTACTTACCGTTTGAGATCCTAAAACCAAATCACCTGCAGATGCAAGGTCTAATAATTTCTTCGTTGCTAGTAAGGCTTGATTAGAAAGAAAATCAATATAATATAATCCACCGTATTCTGTTAGTGATTCTGCTAAATCTAAAGATTTTGTAGCTGTTCGCTGTAGAGATAGTTCCTCATCCCGGAGGATGAATGCAAATTTGATGTTCCCTCTCACGAGTTTTTTCAATCGTCTAAGACTTTGAAATACTGTGGATCCATGTTCGCTGTTATTGATCTCTATACCGACAGACGTTGGACCACGTGGAGTTTGGTAAGTAAATACTAGATCTAAACCTTTTGTGTCCTTTTCGACAAGATTTCTGTCAATACGGACATTTAAGAGATTTACTCCATAGATGGGACGTTTTTTCTCGATCCCAGCGTTCAAAATCTCATAGAGGACACCCTTACAAAAATCTCTTCGGACTGGATGTGGGAATGCAAAAATCTCCATCTCAAATTCTCGAGCAAACTTCGCCCATTTAGATTCCAAGAAGGTAATAATCTCAGATGGTGGGGAAGTAGGGGCTTTAGATGGAGCAAGCTCATCCAAAGTACTAATAGCCTCATCAGTTCTTGAAAAGATCGGAATAGGTTTAACTGAAACATCATCGGGTTCTGGAAGTAGCTCTGCAAGGGCTTCTTTTTCTTCTGCTGAAAGTGATAATAAGGCATCTGCGCTATCTCTAGATAAAGAGGAAGAAACAGTCGATACAACTTCATCTGGTGTCATAGGTGGCACACCAGCAACGGCTTCCTTTTGAGGTTCTGATTCGCTAATATCGTCCCCAGATAGCTCCCGAATCTGTCCTTGATCTTTAAATTCATTTAATCGGTCTCTTAAATGACGGAGAAATAGACGTGGATTCCCATCTGTCTTATCTGCTGCTTGCTTGATATATTCGTCTTTAAAGGGGTAAGTGGCATATGGAGGAATCACACCAGAGTCTAAAAACATCGTGTCAAATCGTGCTTTGACTAATGCAATCGCATTTTTATGTGATAGACGTTCTAATCTAGTAATATAGTCAATACGTTGCATTGAGTATTCAGGAACTTCTTTTGTAATGGATTCATTCCAAACAAGGGATTGACACATTGCTAAAACAAGGAGATGTCGACATTGGTTGTACAAATTTGTTAATGAGTCAAATAATAATTGAATACCATTATCTCGTTTAAATCTTATATAAATTGACTCTAATTGATCAAATGAAAGTAAAATGGGTTTTTGTGCAAGCGAAGCAATTGTCTGAATGATTGATAATGCTCGGTTCTCTGAGCTTATTGAGTGAGGTACTTCTAATCTATCCAAATCTTTTTGTGAAACTTCAATTCCAGATAACCATTTATACGCGGTAGATCGCATAGTAGGATTCAAAACATGGAAAAGTACTTCTAAGAATTGGATATCGATATCAGGAGCAGATGAAGCAAGATAATTGATAGCCATCTTTCTTAAATTTGAGGAATAGAACCGTTCAGGCTTGTATGAAAAGATTTTCATCGGATCTTGATCAAAACTGGCCGCAAGATGCTGTGCGGAAGGATTATCTGGTAAACCATCACTTAAGGCACGACTAATTACATCTCCAATGAATTGCTCAAGGGGACTATATTCATCTCCTTCATCTTTTTTCCTGAGCGAGATCATCAGTTCTTGAAGAATATGCCCGTAAATTCTCGTTAAATCTCCCAAAGGTCTTACACTTACAAATATATATTTGTTCTCTTCGGCAATACGTCGTAATCGTGCGAGGACATGAGTTTTCCCTACCCCAGCATCTCCTAGAATCATGCACATGCCTGATCGGCCTGTGGATCGCACTTCGTCTAGTGTTTCTAGTACGATTCGAGTTGCTTTGCCATTATATTCAGGTACATCAATAACATCGGCTTGCCAAGGATCACCAATTGAGGTTGACCGGAAAGGGTTGACTTTACCTAGAATTATTGCATCAAATATTTCAGCCAATACTCTTACTGTCCGACTAAAATCTCATTTTTGATAAGTAGTACATGTCATCAAAATTTAAGCCTTTATAACATCTGCGAATTCTGACCGTCAGATATGAAGTGACCTCTGACACTCAGTTTATAGATTGAAGGAGAAAAACCGTTTTTGAAATGTTAACCCGTTAACTCATCTATTGTTGCCAAATAGGTTTTCATTTCCTCCATGGTTCGATCTCCCATATGAGCTATACGAAAATTTGTCTCTTTAAACTTTCCATATCCCGTTGCGAAGAAATAACCTTTTTTCATCAAGTCTGCCTTGAGTTTTGCAACATCAATGCCTTTACTATTAATACATGTGACCGTATTTGAAGCAATCTCCTCGTCTGCAAAGAGGGATAATCCTTTGCTTTTCACCCAGTTACGAGTGTAATCGGCTAATTGTTGGTGTCGTGACCAACGATTTTCGATTCCTTCCTTATCCACAATTTGGTGAAGCTTGTATTGGAGTTGATAATAGATTGGTATGACTGGTGTTGCTGGTTGCATATTGCGGTCATGATATTTCTTGAGATCTAAGAAGTCAAAGTATAATCCTCGGTTTGGGGTCTTTTTGGCTATTTCTAAGGCTGCATCTGATACAGAAGCCACTGCAAGACCTGGTGATAACGCCATACATTTTTGTAATCCAAATAAATAAACATCAATCTCCCAATCATCAATTCGTGCTTCTAACCCACCAGCTGCAGAAACTGCATCAACTAAAAGTAAACAATTGTTGTCTTTAACTGTTTTATATAGATCCTTTAAGGGAGATGCTACTCCTGTTGATGTTTCATTATGGGTTATACAAACAGCATCGAACGTATTCTCTTCAAGTTTTTCCTGTAATTGTTTCGCAGTTACTGCTTTTCCCCAGTCTATTTGGAGAATTTCGTTTTGTTTCCCATTCGCAGAAGCAATTTTATTCCACCTTTCTGCAAAAGCCCCATTTACAACATTGAGTACTGGATTTTTATTCACACAGTTCCGGATAGCTGCTTCCATTAAACCTGTGGAGGAGGATGTTGAGATGATGATTTGGTTTGATGTAAAAAGCATTTTTTGGAGGTATTTAGCAATATCCTCATGTAAATCACCCATAGCTTTACTTCGATGAGCAATCATTGGATAAGTCATCATTTTACGGCTTTTTTCTGATACATTAACCGGTCCTGGAATAAACAAATCAAGAAATTCTGTTTCTTCAATCATTGATTGACACTTCCAAATTAGGTAGCAAATAGCGATGTTTTATCTGTGAGAAAAAAGGTTTGGGTTCAAACCTATTAGAATACAAATGAATACTTAAAATCATTATCACCTTAAGAACTCTGAAGATAATTTTGTTACTGTATATCGTAGTTCGTGACGAAAATTGATGGAAGAGTATCTAAATTCGATTATTCAAATTGAGTGGAAAGCTCAACAACTTATTGCTGATTTCAAGGAACGAGGTCCACTTCTTACTATTATCCGAGATTTCTCCAAAAACAAATCAGCAGAGCATTTACTTGTGATTCAAGGCTCATTCGACCCCCCCCTTCTTTCACATATTGAATTGATTAACCAAGCGCTTTCATTGTTTCAAAAAAAGCTTCCTCAGGCAAGAGTTAGTCTTATGGTACTTCTTTCCCTCTCTCATGTTGAAAAAGATATAAATCTACTCTCTCGTACCTTACTCGGTTTACGTGTGGAAATGCTAGAGCGGTTACTGATAGAAAATAATCTGGATATTCCATGGATGATTGGTTTATCAAATAGTGGTCGATATATTGATTTGACACATGCTATTAATCGATTTTTTGAACCTTCTAGATCTATAACATATGTCATGGGTATAGATGTATTTGATAAATTGTTCCAAGGTGTGTACTATTCCAAACCATTGAAAGTCATTCTTCCCAAGATTTTTGAGGCTGATTATATCGTTGCCGGACGAGAAGAAGTAAGTACAGTAGATGATTTTAATTCTTATCTCCAATCACTGCCAAAGGAGTCACAGAATGAGATTAAAGTTGTGGAAAATGTATTATTTTTACCATTAAATAAGAAGTACCAATATGAAAGTTCAACAAAGGTCAGGAAACAATTTCTATCAGACCCAACAGCAGAAATCCCTCTTCTTCATCCCAAGACGACAGAATTTATCCACAATATTCAATTATATACAAAAAATCAAAAGACAATCATCCGACAAATCATAATCCAAATCTTCATACGGATACTGATTAACAGATTCAACCATCCAGATACTGCTAAGAGCATTATCCAACAAGGTAGCTCGGAAATACTTGATTCAAAAGAAGATTTTCTCCGTATTTTGGATGAGTACAAAAAAAATGAGAATAAATTTTTAGAAACGAGGTGTCTTGAATTAATAAAGGATCTTCTTTAGAATCGTTGCGACAATTGCTAAAAAAATCTCCACAAGAGGAAGGATCGAAGATTGGTGAAGGTTACTATCTGTTACATGAATATTCTCAAAAATTTGTAATTCCCCTCCTAGTGAAAACAAAACAAACGATTGCTATCGTCGAATTGACCACATGTGGGTTACTAAGTGATCTATTGACTGGAAAAAGTGGAGCTTCTACCTATTTCATTCTTGGAATAACTCCTTATACGACCGAAATGAAATCTAAGCTGAAAATTCCTCATAATTTATTATCTCACAATGGGCCGGGAACTGTATCCGCTGAAACAGCTCTTAATCTTGCAGAAAAGGTTCGTTTATGCTCAAATTCGAAAATTGGACTTGCAGAAACTGGTATGTTGCCAACGGATTTTAATAAACGACGAACTCGAAAAAAAGCGGGAGAAGTTTACTTAGCGATTAGTACAAAATCCGACTCTCTCTCTGTGCAGTTAGATGTCGATTCTACTCTCCCACGAGTTCAGATGCGTC
>JAEOTC010000005.1 GCA_016840035.1 Candidatus Hodarchaeota archaeon
ATTATCTACGCGTTACGGAGCAGTTCGCCAGGCAAACGAGTTGCCTTGACTTGCATGACTTAATCCCAATCCGATAGCAGTGATCTCCGTCAGGATCAAACGGAATTACACGGAAGTTTGCGTTGCTGTTACAAATTTAAACTTCTTGAGGAATTAGTTTGCGGTGGTTCTTCGATCCCTCTTTCCTGAAGAAAGGGGGTTTCTACAAAGAATTCCCACCGTTCTGATTTTTCTCTCAACTATCACGGAAAAATAACATTTAATCTATCGTTTTTCCTTGAGCTTCTGATCTTATGTCTGTACGCTGTTGAGACGACGGTCGAGATTGATCATTAAAAGAGGATTCCCGTCACCAGGACGACCTAACGCTTGACTGCTGATTCAGTCCAGTCAATTAGTGCGACTTTCACCGCACTACCCAAGATTGATATTGAGAGTTCTTGGTCGCTCCAGCTACGCTTAACCGACGTTTTACGGATTACGTTTCCTAACCGCTGGTTGGTTGTGAGGCGTGTGTGTATTCACATTTCTGTTTTAATACGCACAGGAATCAACACCAATCGCTTTCTCACTGATGCGTTGGTGCATGTTTGATTATCAGTAAGCGACACTCTTTTCGTTCGGAAAATTGTGCCAATATTAGCTTGACTCATTCTGCTATATAAGCTTAACCATGATGTTTTCCGCTGTGTTTTGCGGGTATCTTTGATTATCTTCTTTTCTTGCTGAATGGCCGTTGCTCTTGCGATTTGCAAGCAAAAAGAGCATAGTATGAATGACGTTTTAAGACTATTTTTCTCATCTCTTGGTTTTTCGATGTAATTTCTGATTCTTATGTAAAGGATCTTTTTCTATATTTCCGCTGGATAATAATAAGTGTCATTAAGCTTAAACCCAGGATTCCAAGACTACTCACAAGTGGAATTCCGATTGAAGGGGTTTGTTTTAGAATTTTCACCCTTACTTCATTTGATAATGGACTTTCACCTTCACTATTTATGGCACTTATAGCATAAAAATAGGGCTGACCTGAACTAAAATCTGTATCAAAATATTGATAGATATTACCTACTTCTATGAGAGTACTTAGGTTTCCAGTTTCTTCTCCTCGATATATTCGATATTTCGTGATAGGGGTGCCGCCATCTGAGTGGGGGCATTTCCAATCCAGTTTAATTTTTGTTTTATCTTGACTCGAGCCGTTTAAATAGCGTGGTTCACTGGGAGGATATGCTTGATTCGTATAGAGCCAGTTCTCATTATTAAATGAAATCCATTCGTCGTCTACCTGTCCACCAAAAAGGAATATCTTGTCGATATTGCCAATATAGACCATGTTATGTCGCATTCTATGACCTGGAATATTAATTGTTGTCACATCTGTCCAAGTTTTGGTCTCGTACTCAAACGTCCATGTATCATTCAAGAGTACATCGTCCCAAAGATCTCCTCCTCCTGCTCCATAAGACCCTCCCATAAGAAGTGTCTGATTTAGTTTGTCGTTATATGCCATACTTGGATATCCCCGTGGAGAAGGATTATTTGCAGCATTCAATCTACTCCATGCGTTTGATTCTAGATCGAATGCCCAGGTGTCGTCTTTGACTCCAATAGATGTGTTTTGGAAATCCTTTGTATACCCTCCAAACAGGATAACCCGATCCGCGCATTTATCATATACCATATCAAAGAACCATCGTCCTTCTGGACTGATGGATGGTGTTAGTTTTGTCCAGGTATTTGTTGTATAATCATAACTCCAAGTATCGTTTAAAAAATCGTTATCCTTTATATCCTCGTATGCTGTCGTATTCCTCCCTCCATACATGATCATTTTTTCGGATTGCGTGTCATAAACCATCTCATGTCCATCTCGCGCAGAAGGAGAAATATCTGGAGTCTTATTCATCCAGGTTTCTGTGTTGTAATCATATGCCCAGGTATCCTCATACAAACCTCCGTCTGCTCCTCCAAAGAGGATTATGACATCATGCTTGGAGTCATATGCCATTGCTCCTCGTGTCAATCTGACTCCGGGTCTAATCTCTGGAGTGATATTCGTCCAGGTATTCGTACTGGCTGAATATGCCCACAGGTCATCTCTTAAGAAATTTTGTCTATATGGTCCTGCAGTTTTCATGTGGAACCCTCCCATCAATATTACCATTTCTGATTCACTATCATACACCATATCGTAGTATCCCCGTGGAGTGGGGCTTATTGTTGGATTTAATTTCACCCAGGTGTTCTCACTTATGGTAGGTGTTGAGATTTTATACGTCTTACAGTCTATAGCTTTATTGCTCTGTATCAATATTGGTGTGATTAGAACTAGTCCAATTATTAATGTTAAGAGAGTCATTTCTCCTCTCTGATCCTTCCAAAAACTCATTCGATTCAAACCTCTTTTTTCCTTTCCATTCCTATTCTATTCGCAGTTCTTGCTACTTTTTCTTTCTTCTCTGTTTGTAAATCACCACGATTGCTATCACTATTGCTAACGGCGAGATTTTGGCATTGAAGGGGATTGTCTCTGAATTTATGGTATCTACTTCTGTATTATTCCCCGAGGGGACATCAAGATACGTGGAATATAATAACGTCTTTCCATTTGGTGTTAGTTTACTGAAGTACATTTCAAGGTGGTAAAGGGCATCCTTATTGTATTTTGTATCGTGAGCGTTTTTTGTGACTGGAAAATCCTCCGACTGAGTGAACCCACTTATGTAGACACACTTTTCGTCGTCTACCTGTATATTACTCACAGTTTCTGTCTCATTTCCACCGATTATTGTTGAAAATATGAATTTTAGCCCTTCCGACCCTAATTTCGTGATAAAAACGTTTTTATCTTTCGGATGAGTGTTTTTCGAGAGAAACACCTTCGTTTTGGGAAACTCCTGTGAACAGGTAGTTCCAGCCAGATACAATTGACTATGATTAACCAGAACAATATCATTGATGCGATCTGTTGAACTACCTCCCCAAAATGTAGAATATAGCAAATAAGAACCGTCTGCTGATAATTTACTTATGAATCCTTCCTTGAGATCCCCTCCTTCTCCTCGAATTGGTCCAATATAATGTAGATCGATTGCATTAGTTGTTGTCGGATAGTCCTTTGACTGTGTCCCTCCTGCGACATATACATTATTCTCGTCATCTATAACCATTGGAAGCTCATTATTTCCCTCGTGATGTTCACCGCCAAGAAATGTCGAGTATTGAAGGGTCTTACCATTCTTTGATAGTTTGGTGACGAAAACATCCCAGCCGCCGTTGTAGCTCGTATCATATGCCTCTGTTGTTACTGGAAAATCGCTGGAATAGGTCATTCCTGCAATATAGATATTCTTATCCTTGTCTAGACAAATCGATTTACCTTCATCCCCGTCTGTCCCTCCCAAGTAGCTCGAATATAGGACTGAAGATCCATTTGCTGAAATTATTGTGATGAAAGCATCATCATCACCGTTTAATATTGTGTTATACGCGTCTTTTGTCACAGGAAAGTCATCGGAACCTGTATATCCTGTTATGTAAATATTTTTCTGGTTATCAAGCGTTATATCAAACACATGCTCGTCACTACTTCCTCCAAATTCTGAAAGTATAGTAAAGACTGATCCGTTGGTATCTAGCTTTGCAACAAACACATCATTTCTTTCTGTCCAACAGGTAGTTTGTGTTGTGCCTGTCAGATATATATTTCCCTGCTCATCCTGTGTACTTGCGGTAACGCATCCTTGTGTCAATACGTGCGAAAATATTACTTTTGAATCTTCTATGGAAAACTTACTCACATATGATGTTTCATTATAGCTATATGGCCAGTCAAAGATCGTTCCTCCAAATACCATATCGGAACTACCTTCTAAACTAATATTCGTTTCAGGAATACTGGGTGGAAGGAGTAGAATTGAGATCAGTATCAATATAAGTATTAGTACTAGTGGTTTTATGTAATCACTCGTTAACTGTCGATGTTGTGAAGGATATTTGGGGCAATGTGGTTGAAAAATTGATTTATATTTGGAGTGTATGTTTTCCTTTCTTGTTGTCATTCCAACATCGCCTCGATCTTCTCGAACAGATAATCACTGAGATCGGTGGGTCGTACTGTTGGATTAGGAACTTCTATGTTTCTTTCTTTGAATTCTTGTAATAGTGCCTTTCGGCATTCTGCATACTCTTCACAGCTGGTACATTCTCCTTTATGTTCGTACCAAACCTGTAATCCATTGATTGGAGAAAAAGTGATATAAGCAGATATATTAAGGATATGACTATATCCTCGTGCTATTCCTAGCTCTCCATTTATCATCTGGATTTTTATTTTATTCATCTTCCCTACCTCTTCTATTAATGCTTTTATTCTCTTATTTGCTTCTTTTAATGATCTACTTACAAACGCAGGATCTACCTGTATCTGTTTTACGATTTCTCGTCCCGTCATCTTGTTTCGCTTGAGAGTCCATATTGTTATCTGCCGTGGTGTGGGATATTTCCTTTTTTGATGACTCACAAACATAATTGACTATTATTGGTCAACCTCTTTATAAAGTTGACTATTTTTTGTCAACTTTCGGTTTAATATTTTCTTGTCGATTGGCCGTTGCTCTTGCGATTTGCAAGCAAAAAGAGCATAGTGTGAATGATGTTTTAAGACTATTTTTCATCTCTGCAAAGAATGGAGTGTAATTTCTCGGTGTTGTGTAATCCTATGGTTTACTATTGTTCCACATTTTCAAATGATTTAAGAATGATTTCGGAGTGATCGAATCTTGACTTTCTCCTCCGATGAGATACTATAGGAACTTGCCCCTTATGCCTTCAGACAGGTCACCCAAGTCAACTGATCCACGATCCTCGTCCATTCTTATTCCCGAGGCAAATTCTGACCATCTTTCTCTTGAACCATTACCTGTTACAAAAATACTTTTTCTTTCCCTTTTAAAGAAGTATCCCAAATCATCTGGTTACGACCTCATGCATAAAGTGTCTGATCTCTTTCATAATCGCTTAACTATTCAATCTGGTTCCATTTATCCTGCACTCCGCGAACTAGAACAGCAAGAACTTGTGTTTTCTGAAATGGTCACCCCCAGTCGACGTAAACGTCGAGTTTATACTCTCACTCCGACTGGAGAAGAAGAATTATCCTTACTTAGTGGAATCATCCGTAAACGCATGGATTTTCTGATGCACCCCTTATTAAAACTAATTGAAACTTCTGGGGACCCTTAAGTCTTTTCCCACTTTTTACTTTGTTTTGTGTGTAAAGTCTGTAGTTTTGACTTCTTTCTGAGGTTTTTGACAAAAGGTTTATAATAGATGTATTATCTACATATGGATTGTCTACATATAGATATTCAACTTACTATTCTTGTTGAATAAATGCTTAGAAGGTATGAAAATGTATGAAGAAGATTTTTCTGATCGTTCACGACTGATTTTAGTGGTTGTTGCTTTGTTCTATGGAGTGTTCAGCTTTACGCTTACACCACTCCTGATTCAAATAACTTGGGAGAGTTTAATGGAAAAGATAATTAGTCTGATTCCTACCCAACCAGCAATGGAGCAAGCTCCGTTCTTTCAAACATTCTGGTTTAGCGCGACTCGTAGTATTAGTATCATGGCTGGAGTCACATTAGTTGTCATTGCTTATTCCTTATGGAAAAAGGAGGTTTGGGCATATCCGTTATCTCTTCTCTGTATTGCTCTCCCTATTATTTTGAATGTAGTCTTAGCTGTTCCCCATCTTGCCCAGGGCTTGGGTATGCCTGTTAATGTTCTGGTTATTGTATCTGGTTTGCTTTGTTATTGGATTTTTATCCTATTGAGACCTGGAAGTCCTATGGAAAAAATTTCCCGTCTTGCAGTCTTTACGCTTCTTGGTGTTATTGCTGGTCAACTTAATATTCTTGTTTTGCATGGTACGAAAAGTGCATTAACTTCTGGTTTAGACATGACTCTCTTTGACCCTAAAATCTCCATTTATACCATTGAGGCTCCAGTCAATCTTTTTGCGATTATTATGCTCAGTCTCTCAATCTATCTATTAGCTTCACATAATCAGAAAGGATATTTTCTCGCACTTGTTGCGGCAGTGGCCGTTTTTCTCGTCAACACGGCGGCACAGCTTATCCGAATGGAGACTTTTGATTTCATTGCGGTGGCTGTTTATGCTGCGGTTTTGATTGTCCTTCTCCTCATTCCAACGGTTAAAGAAAGTCTATTGGGCCCCATTAATGACTAAAGAGTATAAGAAGATGATCTCTGATATACTTAGTAATGGTCATCTCCTCTTTCCTTTTTTTTTAAATGTAGAATCACCTGAGTGAATGATATATGTCAGATGAAATTTCTCTGTCTTTAACTCAAGAATATGAAAAGCTAGATGTTTTTTCTAGTTCTCAACTCTCATTATCTTTGTATGGCGAATTAATAAAATCCAAACAGACCTTTCTTTTAGTCTATACTACCATTTTTGCGTTTCTAATTGCTTCTTGGACAACAACTGGGATTGTTCTCAGTAAACTCTTCTGGGTTTCGCTAGGTCTTTTTTTTGCAGTTTCAGGTTCGACTCTTCTGAATATGGTAATTGATAGCGATGTTGATGCCCTTATGGATCGAACAAAGTCTCGACCCATTCCTTCGGGTAGAATTGCATCTTCTACCGTCCTTAAACATGGTTTATTATTTACAGTAGTTGGTTTGACAATCGTTGGCTTTTTTTTGAATTTTATAACCCTGATGGTGGTTCTGGCTGGGATAATTTTAGATGTCCTGGTTTATTCGATTTATTTAAAGCGTAGAACGAAATATTCCATCATTTTTGGTGGAATGGCTGGTGGTCTTCCTGCGATTGCAGGTCGTACTTCTGTTATTGGAACTATTGATCTTATTTCAATCGGTCTGGCGCTTTTTATCTTGTGCTGGATTCCTCTTCACATTCTTACCTTAGCTCTTTCTCCTACCAACTTAGAGGGTTATACTAAGGCAAGGATTCCCATGTGGCCTGTAATTTCTGGTACATCAAGTACAATGCGTGTGATTTCATTGTCAGCGATTCTTAGCGCACTAGCAATTGCAGCGACTGGTTATCTTCTCGGAATCTATATTTTACTGTTAATACCTCTTCTAATATTCAGTTTTTATTTAATTATCTTGTCAATTTTGAATTTAAAATTGCCTACGACTCACAGAACATATAAATTATTCAAACTCGCCTCCCTGTTTATGTTTGTATCTTTTTTTTGGTTATTTTTGGGTGTAGTTGTTTCTACGTACTCAACTTGTCCCCTGAGAATTGTCTTATAACAGGATCTCCTTTTAGTTGTCTAGCTTCGAACTTCAGGCTAGAGTTTCTACTATGATTTCCTCTCATAAGCTTTCTTGGTTCTTGTCGAATGGCCGTTGCTCTTACGATTTGCAAGCAAAAAGGGCATAGTATGAATGAGATTTTAAGCCTATTTTTTTCCTCCTGAGGAGTGTTTGCTGTAATTTCTTGTAATCTTGAAATCCTTGGATTGCTTGTTTCCTTTTAGTTTTTGAGTTAAAACAAACGCCCTAATTGCTCTTCTTCTCTTTCTTGAGGGGTTCAATTCTGCTGTTCGAAGATTCGTACACTCCTTTTGGGTGGAAAGGCTTAAATAACTGAAAATTCGTATTAATTTTAGTTTTTATTTCGCTTAATTCCTTAGATTGAAGGTTAAAACAAAAAATTCTCTTTATCTTGGTATTAATCTTTTTTCTGTTTTGGAATTGAGGGGTAATAATATACATGTTTATATTACTGAAAAATAAATGGAATGGTGAGAGTATGATTAAAAGAAAATGGAATTATAAAGTTTGGTTTCAAATCCTCTGTGTATTGAGTTTGGGGATCGGAACTCACATTAGCTCTTCTGTTCAGGGACGAATGGAAGAAAAAAAGTTTGATGTGGAATGGGATTATCCCTTTGGTGGGACAAACAGTGAGTACCCTCGTTCAGCAATTCAGAGTACAGATGGGGGTTTTCTCCTTGTTGGCAAAACTGGTTCGTTTGGTACAGCGAATAGCACTCATTCTGATGCTTGGGTGATTAAAACGGATGCTAATGGGCAACTGGAATGGAACCGTACATTTGGATCAAGTAGTTCTTGGGATGAGGGTGACTGGATTTTTGAGACTGCGGATGGCGGATATTTTCTTGTTGGTTATTCAGAGGACGATTCAAATGAAAATCCCTGGTTTATGAAGCTTGATACTTCAGGTCAGCAGGAGTGGAATTCCTCCCTTGAAGTTAGCTCGTTTGATGTTGCATTTCTTAACACAGTACTTCAAACAACAGATG